>CAZOVQ010000089.1:0-7350 GCA_964583195.1 uncultured Thiobacillus sp. | reverse complement strand
CGATGGCCGGTTCGCGCACGCAGCCGGCCAGGAGCAGCACGCAGAAGAAGACGAACAGCCGCCGCATCAGCCGCGTTCCAGCGCCTCGATGAAACGTGCTGCCACGTCGATGCCGGCTTGCGCGGTAATTTCCTGGAAGCCGGTGGGGCTGGTGACGTTGATCTCGGTGAGACAGTCGCCGATCACGTCGAGGCCAGCGAGGAAGATGCCGCGCTCGCGTGCCCACGGCGCAATGGCCTCGGCAATTTCGCGGTCGCGTTCGGATAGCGGCTGCGCGCGCGCGGTGCCGCCGGCGGCCAGATTGCCGCGCGTTTCACCCGGTTGCGGAATGCGCGCGAGCGCGAAGGGAATGACTTCCCCGTCGATGAGCAGAATGCGCTTGTCGCCGTCGATGATCTCCGGCAGGTAGCGCTGCGCCATGATGGGTCGGCGGCCTTGGTGCGTCAGCGTTTCGAGGATGGCGTTGCGGTTGGGGTCGGTGTGGGTGAGGCGGAACACGCCCGCGCCGCCCATTTCGGTGAGCGGCTTGACGATGATGTCGCGGTGTTCCAGCAGAAAGGCTTCGATTTCCACCTTGGCCGCTGCCACCAGGGTGGGCGCGATGAACTGCGGAAAATTCAGGATGGCGAGCTTTTCGTTGAAGTCGCGCAGGCTGGATGGCCGGTTCAGCACACGCGCGCCGTTGGCTTCGGCGATGCCGAGCAGGTGCGTGGCGAGCAGGTAGTCGGTGTCGACCGGCGGATCGGTGCGCATGACCACGGCGTCGAAATCCGCCAGCCGCCATTCGCGCCGGCGGTTGATGCGAAACCAGTCGTCAGCAGCCAACACATCGAGCGCGTCGCAATCGGCGCAGGCCTCCCCCAGGCGAATGTAGAGCTGTCCCGCTTCGCAGGCGTAAACCGCATGGTCGCGCGCCTGGGCGGCACGCATCATCGCCACGCTGGAATCCTTGTGGGGTTTTAACGAACCGAGCGGGTCGACGACGAACAGCAGGTTCATTCGGCGACGCCGCTTTCGTTGAGCGCCTCGTCGAGCTCGATGCTGGCGGCCAGCATCGCCAGCCGTGCGATCACGCCGTAGGCGTAGAAGCGGTTGGGCGCGGCGTCCGGGTTGGCCCCGCGATCCGGGGTGAAACAGGCGGTGTCGAACGCCAGCGGCACAAAGTGCATCCCGGAGCTGTTAAGGTTTTCGTCCATGCCGCGCCCGGTATGCACGCGGTAGAAGCCGCCGATGACGAAGTGGTCGAGCATGTAGACGACCGGTTCGGCGACCGCTTCGTTGATGCTCTCGAAGGTGTAGACGCCTTCCTGGATCAGCACCTCGCTGATGTCCATGCCTTCCTTGCCGACGGCCATCTTGTTGCGCTGGCGGCGGTTGAGCTCGCGCACGTCGTCGGGCGATTTCACCGTCATGATGCCCATGCCGTAGGTGCCGGCGTCGGCCTTAACGATGACGAAAGGCGGCTGGTCGATGCCGTATTCGTCGTATTTGGTCTGGATGCGCGCGAGCAGATTTTCCACCTTTTCGGCGAGGCAGTCCTCGCCCTGGCGTGCGTGGAAATCGATCTTGCCGCACTGGTCGAAGTAGGGATCGATCAGCCAGGGGTCGATGCTCACCAGCCGCGCGAATTCCGATGCCACATGCCGGTACGCGCCAAAGTGGCGCGACTTGCGGCGCGTGGCCCAGCCGGCGTGCAGCGGCGGCATGACGGTCTGCTCGATGCCCTGGAGGATGTCCGGTGCGCCGGCAGAAAGATCGTTGTTGAGCAGGATGGCGCAGGGGTCGAAATCGGCCAGGCCGACGCGGTCGCCGTGGCGCACCAGCGGTTCCAGCGTGAGGCGGCCGCCGGCCGGCAGTTCCAGCGTGGTGGGCTGGGTGATTTCGGGAATGAGCGTGCCGATGCGCACGATGAGGCCGGTCTGGCGCAGGATGTGCGCAAGCACTGCCACGTTCTGCAAATAAAACGTGTTGCGCGTGTGGTTCTCGGGGATGAGCAGCAGGCGCTGCGCGTCGGGGCAGATTTTTTCCACAGCGCCCATCGCCGCGTGGATGGCGAGCGACATAAAGGCCGGGTTGAGGTTGTTGAAGCCGCCGGGAAACAGGTTGGTGTCGACCGGCGCGAGCTTGAAGCCGGCGTTCCGGATGTCGACCGAGGTGTAGAAGGGCGCGGCCTGCTCCTTCCATTGCTGGCGGAACCAGTGTTCGATCTGCGGCTGCGCGTCGAGCAGGCGCTTTTCCAGTTCGAGCAGCGGGCCGGTGAGTGCGGTAGTGAGGTAGGGAACCATACAATGCAGGATGTTCGTTTCACCGCATTGTAGTGCTTTCCATGTTCGATATCGTTTTGTACCAGCCCGAGATTCCGCCCAATACCGGCAACCTCATCCGCCTCTCGGCCAACAGCGGTTTTCGCCTGCATCTGGTCGAGCCGCTGGGCTTCGATCTCTCCGACAGGCAGGTGGCGCGCGCCGGGCTCGATTACCACGAGATGGCCTGCGTGACCGTGCATGCCGACTGGGCTGCGGTGCGCGCCGCCCTGCCGGACCGACGCTGGTTTGCGCTCACCACCAAGGCCAGCCGGTTGTTTGGCGGCGTGGCCTATCAACCCGGCGACGTGTTCGTGTTTGGCCCGGAGTCGCGCGGCCTGCCGCCCGACGTGCTGGCTGAATTCGATGCGGACAGCCGTCTGCGCTTGCCGATGCGGCCGGGATCGCGCAGCATGAACCTGTCGAACGCGGTCAGCGTGACCGTGTTCGAGGCGTGGCGGCAGAACGGGTTTGCGGGAGGCGTGTGATGACAGGCATGGAATGGCTGGAAGCGGCAAGCTATGCGGTGACCATCGTCGGCCTGCCGTTTGCGATTGCAGTCTACCTGCTCGACCAGAGGCGGGAACGGCAAAACGAGGAAGAAGCGCTGTTCCTGCGCCTGTCCGACGAGTACGCCGATTTCATGCGCCTGGTCATCGACAACGCCGACCTGCATCTGCTGTCACCCAGCGAGAAAGGCGAACTCAACGAGGAACAGCGTGAACGCAAGCAGGCGCTGTTCGCCATTCTGGTGGCGTTGTTCGAGCGCGCCTACGTGCTGGTGTACGAAGACGACATGAGCCGCCAGCAGGCGCGGCTGTGGCAGTCGTGGGCCGACTACATGCATGAGTGGTGCCGGCGTGCGGATTTCCGCGCGGCGCTGCCGGGTCTGTTGCACGGCGAAGATCCGGGGTTTGTGGACGCCATCACCCGCATTGCCGCAGAGGCCGCTGCCGGCCGCTGAATGCACCGCGCAATTCAGAATGCGACAAAGGCGGTCCCGGTCGTGCAGAATCAGAACCGGAAGACAGCCCACAGCGCGACTGATGCGTTCGACGAAATCATCGGCAGCACCGTCCGGTTCGGTCGCCGCGTGAGGCAGTCGTGGCGTGCCTGGTGGCCAGCTTGACCCCATGGCGCGCAGCGACCAGGCAGAAGGCGGTGAGCAGAAAGCCGACCAGGGGGTAGAACAGGCCGCGCAGCGGTTTGTGGCGGGGCAGAAGAGCGTGCGAGGCCATGCATGGATGTGAAGGCGGGCGTCTGGATGGCTTAGACGCCATCAGGGTGGAACAGCGGGTTGCTAAAGCCCGGGCTCAGAACTCGGTACGAATATCCCGGTTGAGCAGGGCGTCGACCGCCTGCGACGCAGGCAGGCCCTCGTAGAGGATACGGCAGACGGCGCGGGTGATCGGCATGTCGACCTCCAGCTGGCTGGCCAGCGTATCGACTTCGCGCGCGGTGGGCACGCCTTCGGCGACCTGGCCGAGTTCGGCCAGGAGCGTTTCCAGGCGCTGGCCTTGCGCAAGCCGCAGGCCTACCTGGCGGTTGCGCGAGAGGTCACCCGTGGTGGTGAGAATGAGGTCGCCGAGGCCAGAGAGCCCCATGAAGGTTTCGGCATGCCCGCCCAGCCGGACGCCAAGCCGGGTCATTTCGGCCAGGCCGCGCGTGATCAGCGCAGCGCGGGCGTTGTGGCCGAGCGCGAGGCCGTCGCAGATGCCGGCGGCAATCGCCATCACGTTTTTCAGCGCGCCGCCGATTTCCACCCCGGTTACGTCGTCGTGCGCGTAGATGCGCAGGCGCGGTCCCGACAGGGCTTCGGCCTGGCGCTGCGCCCAGGCCAGATCGCGCGACGCGAGCGTGAGTGCAGTGGGGCAGCCACGCGCCACTTCGAGCGCAAAGCTGGGGCCGGACAGCACGCCTGACGCAGCGTTCGGCATGATGTCATCGACCAGCTGATGCGGCAGTTTGCCCGTGCCTTGCTCGAATCCCTTACAGACCCAGATCAGGGGTGGCAGGGCAGCGGGGCGCTGGATCAGGGCGTTGAGGGTGCTCCGCAGGCCGTGGCTGGGCACGGAAATCACCAACAGGTCGGCGTGCTCAAGCGCCTGCTCAAAATCGGCTTCAAAGGCCAGCGCGGCAGGCAACGGACACCCCGGCAGATAGCGGGCATTGACCCGGCTCTGGCGCATCGCATCGAGTTCGGCCGCGTTGCGCCCCCACAGCGTGACGGTGCGCTGGGAAGCCCATTGCGCCGCGAGTGCTGTGCCCCAAGCCCCGGCACCGAGTACGGTGAGTTTCATCGTCCCCATACCTCGAATGCGAGTAGCCAGCCGGCCAGGCCGTCGGTGTGTTTTACCGGCAACCAGCCGTCGGCGCGTGCGTCGCCGGTTACCCGCAGCAGCACGCCGCGTGCTGCGCGAAAAACCGGTTCGGCGTCAGCGCGTGGCTCGCGCCTGATTTCGCTGAGGTCGCTTTTCACCATGACGGTTCTGGGGCCGCCGAGCGCGGATTTTTCGATCCAGGCCAAGCGCCCGCCCGGGTCGCGCACCTTGGCCCAGGCGTCGGTGTCCACCACGATTTCGAGCGGGAGTTCCGCGCCCGCCACCGCAACTCGCGTGCCGGCGGTCGAGGGGGCGTCATACAGCAGCGCGGCGCGAGCCGTGCTGCGGTATTCGAGCGCGAAGACAGGCGTGGCGAGCGCCGAGAACAGAAGCGCGAGCGACAGCGTCACTAGGCCGGCAGGGCGGCTCAATGGGTTTGAGCAGGCGCGGCCTGTTGTTGCTGCGCCTGCTGTTGCTGCATGAACAGGGCCTCGAAGTTGACCGGGTTTAGCAGCAGCGGCGGGAAACCGGCACGGATCACCACATCCGACACGGTTTCACGCAGGTAGGGGAAGACGATGTTGGGGCAGCCGATGCCGAGTACCATGGGCATCTGGTCGGCGGGCACGTTCTGGATGCGGAAGATGCCGGCCTGGGTGCATTCGACCAGGAACATAATCTTGTCGCCGGCCTTGGCGGTGATGGTGACGGTGATGCTGGTGTGGTAGGCGTCCTGGCCGAGTGCGCGGCTTTCGGTGGACATGTTCACGTCCATCTGCGGGGCGTCGCGCTCCATGAAAATGGCGGGCGCGTTGGGCACTTCCACCGAGAGGTCTTTCACGTACAGTTTTTCGATATTGAATACGGGTTGTTGCAGTTCGTCTGCCATGGTGTCTCCCTCGATTGTCTGATCCGGCGCACAAGCCGGTTAAAAGGCTATTCTACCCCGGCTTTAATGTACGCCCTGTGACGCTAGCCAGGCCTTGAGGTTGCGGGCGTCGAGTGCGCCGGACAGCCGGGCGACTTCCTCGCCGCCGCGATACAGCACCAAGGTGGGAATGCTCTTGATGTGCGCGCGCAGCGAGAGTTTGGGATGCGCCTCGGTTTCCACCTTGGCAAAGCGCACGCGGCTGGCCATTTCGGCAGCCACCTGCTTGAACACCGGGGCCATCATCTTGCACGGCCCGCACCAGTCAGCCCAGAAATCGACCAGCACCGGCAGACCCGAGCGCTCGACAAAGCGATCAAAACTCTCGGCAGTGAGATCGGTGGGCGCGCCGGGCAGCAGCGGCGCGGCACACTGGCCGCATTTGGGCTGGTCGCCCAGACGGTCGTCGGGGACGCGGTTGATGGCAAGGCAACGGGGGCAGGCGAGTTCCATGACGGTCTCCGGGAAGGGATGTCGTCGGATATGGTGGCGGCCAGCCGTTTTGCAAGGCTGCCCGTGTCGGGCTGCCGGCGGTGCGCCGGGGAATCAGGCGTTCAGCAGGGGAATCAGTTCGCCGGCTGCGTCCAGCGCCGAAGTATCGTCGAAGCCCCCGACATGGGTGTCGCCGATGAAGACCTGGGGCACGGTGCGCCGGCCGGTGCGGGCGATCATTTCGTCCTGCCGGGCGGGGTCGAGGTCGATGCGGATTTTTTCGATGTCGGTGACGCCCCGGCTTTTCAGCAGGCGTTCGGCCGCCACGCAGTAGGGGCAGACGGCGGTGCAGTACATCACGACTTTTTGCATGGTGAATCCTCGTTTATTTCTTTTTGGTGATCGGCAGGTTGGCGCGTTCCCACGCCAGGATGCCACCGGCCAGGTTGTAGACGGTGCTGAAACCGGCTTTTTTCAACATGCCGCAGGCACGCGCAGAGCGGGCCCCGCTACGGCAGTTGACCAGCACGGGTTTGTCCTTGAAGGCATCGAGCTCGCCCAGCCGCTTGCCCAGCTGGCCCAGCGGAATGTGCCGTGCCTTGGGGATGTGGCCGGATTCGAATTCGCCGGTTTCACGCACGTCGAGCACCAGCGCCTCGTCGTTATAGAGCCGGGTGGCTTTCAGTGTGTCGGCCTGTTCGACGCCCGACAGCTTGCTGCCGATGAATGACCACAACAGCATGGCACCAGACACCACGGCCAGCGAGACGAGCATCCAGTTTGCCTGGAGGAATTGCGTATCCATGTGCGCCCGATCAGAGGCCGCAGCCCTGCTTGACACCAGCTTTCTTCAGCATCGTGTCCATGGGGCAGAAGCGGGTGATGCCCGACTGGAACAGGTTGAAGCCGACGAAGGCGGTGAACCACAGCCACGACACCTGCGTCATGTCGACGCTGCCGGAAAAATGCGCCAGCGCGAGCGAAAGCATGATGAAAAAGCCAGCCACGATGCGGACGATGCGTTCGATGGTCATAGGGTTACTCCTTGAAGATCATTGACGGGAAAACTTGCGGTAATTGGCGGCGTAGTACAGCACCGGAATCACCACCAGGGTAAGCAGGGTGGAGACGGCAATACCGAAGATGAGCGCCACCGCGAGGCCGCTAAAAATCGGGTCGTCGAGGATGAAGAATGCGCCCAGCATGGCGGCCAGGCCAGTCAGCACAATCGGCTTGGCGCGCGTGGCACCGGCCTGGATCACGGCTTCCTGGAAATCCATGCCCTCGGCGACCTGCTGGTTGATGAAATCGACCAGCAGGATGGAGTTGCGCACGATGATGCCGGCCAGCGCGATCATGCCGATCA
>CAZOVQ010000088.1:0-7387 GCA_964583195.1 uncultured Thiobacillus sp. | reverse complement strand
GACTGCCGACTTCGGTGCGGCCGGTGCCGGCGAGATCAAGTGCGGTGCCGTGGTCGACCGAGGTGCGGATGAAGGGCAATCCCAGTGTCACGTTCACGCCTTCGCCGAAGCTGGCGTACTTGAGCACCGGCAGCCCCTGGTCGTGGTACATGGCGAGCACGGCATCGACCGGTTCTTGTCGGATGCGCGAGAACAGCGTGTCGGCAGGCAGCGGGCCGACGAGGTCGAGGCCTTCGTCGCGCAGGCGGGCGAGCGTCGGTTCGATGACGTCGATTTCCTCGCGGCCGAGATAACCGGATTCGCCGGCGTGCGGGTTAAGGCCAGCGATTGCGATGCGCGGCCGGGCGATGCCGAATCGGACGCGCAGATCGGCATGCAGGATGCGGATGACTTCGTCGAGCAGGACGGGGGTGATGGCGTCGGCCACTTTGCGCAAGGGCAGGTGGGTGGTGGCGAGCGCGACGCGCAGCCCGCCGCCTGCGAGCATCATCACGACTTTACGCGTGCCACTGCGGTCGGCGAGATATTCGGTGTGTCCGGTGAAAACAAAACCGGCGTCGTTGATGATGCCCTTGTGCACTGGCGCGGTGACCATGGCCTGATAGCTGCCGTCGAGACAGCCGGCGAGCGCGGCGTCGAGCAGCGACAGGACGTGCGCGCTGTTGCGTGGGTCGGGCACGCCGGGGACGACCGGCGCGGCGGCGGGAAGGTGACGCACGTGCAGACGGCCGGGCTGATGTGGCGGGGCGGTTGTGCCGGTGTCGAGGGCAAGGTCTATGCCGAGACGCGACGCGCGGGCGGCGAGCACCTCTGCGTCGCCGAGCACGACGAGACGGCAGGGCAGCGCGCGCCGCGACAGCTCGACCGCGAGATCGGGACCGATGCCCGCCGGTTCGCCGGCGGTGAGTGCGACGAGGGGGAGTCGTTCAGTCAAGCGGGCGCAGTTCGACGTAGGCGGAGTCACGAATCTGCCGCACCCAGTCCTGGAAGGCTTCTTCCCCCTTGCGTTCGCGGATTGCCTGGCGTGCCATCAGTTTCTGGCGTTCCTGCGTCACGTCCTGGGTGCGGCGTTCCAGCACCTGGATGAGGTGCCAGCCGAAGGGCGACTGGATCGGTGCGCTGACTTCGCCGGGTTTCAGGGCGTCCATGGCTTTTTCGAATTCCGGAACGGTGTCGCCCGGATTCAGCCAGCCGAGATCACCGCCCTTGGAGGCGCTCGCGTCTTCGGAATGCAGGCGCGCCAGCTCGTCGAAAGGCGTGCCGTTGTCGATGCGCTCCTTCAATTGCAGCAGACGGTTGCGGGCATCGGTTTCGGACATGAGTTCGTTGGTTTTGACGAGGATGTGGCGTGCGTGCGTCTGCATTACGCTGAGCGTGGCGTCGAGTCCGCGTTTGTCGTTGAGCTTGAGGATATGGAAGCCGTTGCTGCTTTTGAGCAGGGGGGATATCTGGCCAGGCTGCAGGGGCTTCAGGGCATCGACGAAAAGCACGGGAATCTTGCCGCTGGCGCGCCAGCCGAAGGCGCCGCCCTGCATGGCGTTGGGAGCGTCCGAATAACTGGCCGAGAGCTGGCCGAAATCGGCGCCCTGCGCGAGCTGGCCGAGAACGTCTTCGGCGCGCGCGCGCCGTGTCCGGATTTCCTCGGGCGAGGCGTTTTCCGGCACGGCGATGAGTATGTGCGCGAAGTTGTATTCGGTTTCCGCACCCTGTTGTGCCTGGGTCTGAAGATAACCTTCGATTTCGGCGTCGCTGATCGCGAGGCGGTTGTCAACGTCGCGTTCGCGTGCGCGCGCGATCAGCATTTCGTTGCGGATGGTCGTGCGCAGGCTGTCGAGGCTTTGCCCACGGCGCTCCAGTTCGGCTTGCAATGTCGGCAGGTCTACCTTGTTCTGTGTGGCGATGCGCTGGAGCGCGCGCTCGATTTGCGCCGGGTCGATGCGGATGCCGGTGTTGCGCGCGTGCTGCTGCAAGGCGAGCTCGGTAATCATGCGTTCGAGCAACTGTTTTTCGAGTACCGCGCGCGGCGGCAGCGGTGTGTCCTGGCGCGACAGATTGCGTACCGTCTCGTCATAGCGCCGGGCAAGCTCCTCGCGCGTGATGACTTCGTCGTTGACGACAACGGCGATGCGGTCGAGTGCCAGCAGTTCGGCACGCACCTGAGCGGGGAAGGCGGAAAACGCGATGGCGAGCCATAGCACCAGATGGATCGGATGAAGCAGCGGACGAAGCGGCTCAAGGCGTTTCGGGAATGTCATTGCTGGTCCTGTATCCGGGAACGCTTTGCCGCAGAACGTCGAGCGGATTGGCGCCGAGACGGCCGAAGCCGTTGAGTTCGAGCTGGAAGAAGATTGCGTCGGTGGACTGGTTCTCCTTGGTCGCCAGACGTTGGAAAACGCCGCGCACCGCCCAGCAGCCGCCATTGTATTCGAGCCCGGCCAGTCCTTCGACCAGTTTGTCGTCCTCGAAGGAATAATTGTAACGGGCCATGCCATACCAGCGCTTCGCCAGTGGCCATTGGATGGAAAAGTCGGCCTGCTCGGTCGTCTGGTCGATGAAGCGGTAGGCGAGGTTCACGGTGCGGCCCGGCGCCGGGCGGTAAGAGGCGCTGACGTTCTGACGGATGGTCTGGCCGACTTCGGTATCGAATTGCCAGGCGGCGTCGAAACGCCAGTCGTGTGTGATCTGGCCGCCTGCCGCCGCGAGCAGGTCGGTGGCGTTCCGGGTGCGCGGGCGCACGCCGGGCAGTGTCACTTTCTGCGAGCTGAAGTAGTAGCGCTGACCGAATGTGAGCTGGAGCCGCTCCAGCCCGCTCCCGGCTTCGCTGAAACGGCTGGTCGCGGCAAGGGTGAGCTGGTTGGCGTCGTTGATGCGGTCACCGCCGACGAACTGGTTCTCGGTGAACATCTGCGCGTAGCTGAAATCGAGCTGCGCGCTGTCGAAGACGGGGATGTCGTTCTGTTCGCGGAAGGGTGCGTAGACGTAAAAGGCGCGCGGTTCCAGCGTTTGCGTGTAGTCCTTGCCGGCGAACCGCAGCGCGCGGTCGAAGACCATGCCCGAATCGACGCTGACGATGGGCAGATTGCGAGAAATGCGTTGATCGGTCGCGGTATTGTCCAGGGAGTAATAGCTGCTGTGCCAGCCGACCTGCGGCGTGACGAAACCGGCGGAATTCGACAGCGGCAGACGCAGTCTGGGGTAGGCGATCGCACGCACGCCATCAACCTTGGAGCCGTGCGCGAAATTCGTCGCTTCGGTATTGACATTCAGTTCGAGCCCGTAAGGCAGGGCCCGTGCCAGGTCCAGCCGGGCCTGCGGCAGACGGTCGTAGGGTTCGTCGAGCGGCGGCGCGGTGGAATCCTGCAGGGTCTGGAAGCGCTGCACGCGCAGTTCGGCATTCCAGCTGTCCTGGGTCGTGGCGATCCAGGCTTCGCGGGAAAGATGCGTCTGCGAGGTGACGGAAATCAGGTTCGACAAGTCTCGGAAATAGTCGTTGTCCGAGACGCGGTTGTAATTGACGCCGATCTGGGTGCGGCTGTCCACCGCGAAAGTGTTTCGCAGCGCCGCGCTCCAGCGGTCGCGGTTCGCCGCGTTGTCGTCGGGCAGGAATTCGAGCCGGTTCGTGCCCGAGCTCCAGGGCAGCAGATGACGGAATTCGGCGCCCAGCTGCGTGCCGCGCTTGGTCAGCAGGCGCGGATACAGGGTCAGGTCGTAATTCGGCGCGAGATTGACGTAGTAAGGCAGAAGGATGTCGATGCCGCTGCGCTCGGTGGTGCCCAGGATGGGCGGCAGAACCCCGCTCTTGCGCTCGTTGTTGAGCGGAAAATCCAGCCACGGGGTGTAGAGGATGGGAACGCCCTTGAAACGCAGCGAGGCGTTGTGCGCAGTGCCCACGTTGCGGCTGCGATCGATGTCGAGCTTGTCCACGTCGAGATACCAGTCGTCGTTGCCGACCGGACACGTGGTGTAGGTGGCGTCCTTCAGATGGTAGCGTTCCTTGTCGAGCAGGTCGATGTGGGCGGCCTGCCCGCGCGCCTGCCGGTCGGGCAGGCGGTATACCGGCGAAACGATTTCGCCGGCATAGGTGTCCAGGTCGATCTTCAGTGCACTGCCGCGTGCATCGAGTTCGGGGCGTTCGATGTGGATGTTGCCGCGCGCCTCCAGACTGTTGAGACGGGTGTCGTAGCGCAGCCAATCGGCGCGGAAATTCTGCTCGGCCTGGCGGGCGTCGACCTGGCCGCTCGCCTCGATCACGTCCGGCTCGGACGATTCGATGCGATCCGCCCATACGTAAAGCGGCGCAGCCCTGCCCGCTGCCGCCGAACCGAGCAGCTCCACGTCTTTCTTGAGCGCGAGCCCTTCCGCTGCCGCGCCCCGGGCGAACAGCAGCAGCATGAAAAAAGCGGGACCGGACAGCTTGGGCAAGGAGGTAAAATTCGCAGGTTATCGGGTTGTTCGGGGTGTTTCGCAGTGGATCGTTTGCAGGCTTTACAAGACTGGGTCGCGTCGCAACTGGGCACGGATGCGCTCGACATCGCGCCTGCCTCGGCCGACGCCAGCTTCCGCCGTTATTTCCGCATCACCCTCAACCAGGGCGGTGCCGAAGGCCGGGATTATATCGTGATGGACGCGCCTCCGGCGCACGAGGACTGCCGCCCCTTCGTCGTCGTCGCCCGCCTGTTCGGCGACGCCGGGGTGCACGTGCCGCAGGTGCTGGCGCAGGACCTCGACCGGGGCTTTCTGCTGCTGACCGACCTGGGCGACACCACTTACCTGTCAGCCCTGAACGACGACACCGCACGCGAACTGTATCTGGCCTCGAACGAAGCCCTCATCCGCATCCAGCAGGCCAGCCGCCCCGGCGTGCTGCCCGAATACGACCGCGCGCTGCTCACCCGCGAATTGATGCTGTTCCCCGAGTGGTACGTCGGCAGGCACCTGGGCGCGACGATGACGCCCGAACAGCAGGCGCTGCTCGACACCGTCTTCGAGCGCATCCTCGCCAACAATCTCGCTCAGCCGCAGGTCTACGTCCACCGCGACTGGCATTCTCGCAACCTCATGGTCAGCGACCCCAACCCCGGCATCCTCGACTTCCAGGACGCCGTCTACGGCCCCATCACCTACGATCTCGCCTCGATCTACCGCGACGCCTACATCCAGTGGGACGAGGAGCAGCAGCTCGACTGGGTCATCCGCTACTGGGAACAGGCCCGCGCCGCGCACCTGCCCGTGCGCCCCGACTTCGGCGACTTCTGGCGCGACTTCGAATGGATGGGCGCCCAGCGCCACATCAAGGTGCTCGGCATCTTTGCGCGTCTGTACCACCGCGATGGCAAGGACGGGTATCTGAAAGACATGCCGCGGGTGATGCACTACCTGCGTAAGGTGTGCGAGCGCTACGACGAACTGAAGCCGATGCTGTTTCTGCTGGACGGGCTGGAAAAGCGGGAGGCGAAGGTGGGGTATACGTTTTGAGCGTGACCGCCATGATCCTCGCCGCCGGCCGCGGCGAGCGCATGCGCCCGCTCACCGACCGCACGCCCAAGCCCCTGCTGGCGGTGGGCGGCAAGCCGCTGATCGTGTGGCACATCGAGCGGCTGCGCGACGCGGGCTATACGCACATCGTGATCAATCACGCGCATCTGGGCCAGCAGATCGAGGATGCGCTCGGCAGCGGGGCGGCGCTGGGGGTGGCGATCGACTACTCGCGCGAGGGCGTGGCGTTGGAGACGGCAGGCGGGATCGCGACGGCGCTGCCGCTGATCGACAGCGCGGTGTTCGCGGTGGTGAACGGCGACATCTACTGCGAATTCGATTTCGCCCGCCTGGCCGAACCGCTGGCGCGGCTGGCGGCGGGGCACGACCGCGCGCATCTGGTGCTGGTCGACAATCCCGCGCACAACCTCAAGGGCGATTTCGTCCTCGCATCCGGCCGCATTGTCCCTTCGCTTCCCTCCGCGCCGCACGCGCCGCTGACCTTCTCCGGCATCGGCGTCTATCACCGCGACCTCTTTGCCGCCGCCCCGCCGCACGAAAAGGCGCCGCTGGCGCCGCTGTTGCGCGCGGCAATCGCGGATAATCGGGCCAGCGGCGAACATTTCGCCGGCCGCTGGGTCGATGTGGGTACCCCCGAACGTTTGCACGCCCTGGATTCCGAACTGAAAGCACGCCATGCAGCCTGACGCCGCCATTTATCGTGCCCGCCGCGAGCGGGCGATCGCCGAGATGGGCGAGGGCGTGATGGTCATCGCCACCGCGCCGGAAGTGCCGCGCAACCGCGACACCCACTATCCCTACCGGCACGACAGCTATTTCTACTGGCTCACCGGTTTCAACGAACCCGAGGCGGTGGTGGTGCTGGTCGCCGGCAAGGAACCGCGCCACATCCTCTTCTGCCGCGACAAGAACGAGGAACGCGAAATCTGGGACGGCTTCCGCTACGGCCCGGCGGCGGCGCGCGAGGTGTTCGCCTTCGACGAGTCCTTCAGCTTCGATACGCTCGACGCCGAGCTGCCCAAGCTGCTGGAAAACCAGCCGACGCTCGCCTACATCATCGGCCGCGAGATGGCCTGGGATACCCAGGTGATGGGCTGGCTCAACGCGGTGCGTGCGAAGGCGCGCAGCGGCGTGCATGCGCCGAACCGTATGGTCGACGCACGCATCTGGCTCGACGAGATGCGCCTCATCAAGGACGGTCACGAACTGGCCCTCATGCGTCGCGCCGCCGAGATTTCCACCGGCGCGCACCGCGACGCCATGCGCGCCACCCACCCCGGCGGCCACGAATACGAGATCGAGGCCGCGCTGCTCTCGGCCTTCCGCCGCGGCGGCGCCGAAGCGCCGGCCTACACGTCCATCGTCGCCAGCGGGCCGAATGCCTGCGTGCTGCACTACGTGTTCAACAACAAGCCGCTGCGCGACGGCGACCTGCTGCTGATCGATGCCGCCGCCGAATTCGGCAGCTACGCCGCCGACATCACCCGTACCTTTCCGGTGAACGGCAAGTTCAGCGCGGCGCAGAAGGACGCCTACGAACTGGTGCTGGCGGCGCAGACCGCGGCGATCGCCGCGGTGCGTCCGGGCAATCACTGGAACAGCCCGCACGAGGCCGCCGTGCGCGTGCTCACGCAGGGCATGGTCGACCTGGGCCTGTTGCAGGGCGAGGTCGATGGCCTCATCGAATCGAATGCCTACAACCGCTTCTACATGCACCGTACCGGCCACTGGCTCGGCATGGACGTGCACGACGCCGGCGAATACAAGCAGCAGGGCGCATGGCGGCCGCTGGTACCGGGCATGACGCTCACCGTCGAGCCCGGCCTCTACATCCGCCCGGCCGACGACGTGCCGGCCGCCTTCCACAACATCGGCATCCGCATCGAGGACG
>CAZOVQ010000087.1:0-7423 GCA_964583195.1 uncultured Thiobacillus sp. | reverse complement strand
GACGGATGTCCTGGCCGTCGATGCGGATGCCGCCGTCCTGTACGTCGTAGAAGCGGAACAGCAGCCGGGCGAGCGTCGACTTGCCCGAACCCGACGCGCCGACGACGGCGACACTGCGGCCGGCCGGAATGACAAAATCGACGTCGAAGAGGATGGGCCGGTCCGGGTTGTAGGCAAAGCCAACCCGCTCGAACGCCACCTTGCCGGCAGGCACGTCGAGCGCGCGCGCGTCCGGCCTGTCCTCGACCTCGCATGGCCGGTTCAGCAGGTCGAACATGCGCTCGATATCGGTGGTCGACTGTTTGATCTCGCGGTACATCACGCCCAGAAACGAAAGTGGCTGGAACATCTGCAGCAGAAAGGCGTTGACCATCACCAGGTCGCCCAGCGTCAGCGTGCCCTCGACCACGCCGATGCCGGCGCGCCAGACCATCGCGGTCACGCCGATGGCGATCGCGCCGGCCTGCGCGGCGTTGAGCAGCCCCAGCGTGCGCTGCGACTTCAAGGCCATGGCCTCCCACTGTTCGAGCGCGTCATCGTAGCGGCGCGCTTCATATTTTTCGTTGGCGAAATACTTCACCGTCTCGTAATTCAGGAGGCTGTCGATGGCGCGGGTATACGCCTCGGAATCGAGCGCATTGGCGCGGCGCACGAACTGCGTGCGCCAGTCGGTGATGGTGACGGTCAGCCCGATGTAGGCGGCAAGCGTGACCAATGTGATCGCCCCGAACACCCAGTCGAGCTTGACGACGAGCACGGCCGCGACCATGAGGATTTCCAGCACCGTCGGCGTGATGCGGAACAGCAGATAGCCGACCAGGCTCGATACCGCCTTGGCGCCACGCTCGATATCACGGGTGAGGCCGCCGGTCTGGCGCTCCAGGTGAAAACGCAGCGACAGCGTATGCAGGTGCTCGAACACCGCCATGTTGATGCGACGCATCGCGCGCTGCGTCACCTTGCCGAAGATCACGTCGCGCAGGTCGGCAAAGGTGGTGCTGGCAAAGCGCAAAAAGCCGTAGGCGATGATGAGCGCCAGCGGCAACACCAGTTCCGGACGCGGCTTATCGAGCGCGTCGACGATGTGTTTCAACACCAGAGGCACCGTCACCGACGCGAGCTTGGCGCCGACCAGGAGCGCCAGCGCGACCAGCACACGGGCGCGAAATTCCCACAGATAGGGGAACAGGCGGCCCACCGAACGCAGGCTGGGTTCGACGATGGGCGCTGGAACAGCGTGGGAATGCACGGCGTGGGACATCGGCTCGGGTAGAATTGCGGCTTCGTTTTCCCCGATTCTACGTCCGCACGGCGACAGCCGATGCAGGACTGCATACATAATGACGCTCTACGGCATCTCCAACTGCACCACGGTGAAGAAGGCGCGTGTCTGGCTCGCCGAACACGGCCACGACGTGCCCTTCCACGATTTCAAAAAACAGGGCGTCGACGCGGCTTGGTTAAAGCAGGTGGCCGCGCAGACCGGCTGGCAGGCGCTCGTGAATACGCGCGGCACCACCTGGCGCAAGCTCACGGACGTCGAAAAAGCGGCTGCCGGCACCGAAGCCGGCGCCTTTGCGCTGATGCTTGCCCAGCCCAGCGTCATCAAGCGGCCGGTGCTGGAACGCGACGGTCGGTTCCATCCTGGTTTTTCCGAAACCCAATACGAGGCCCTGTTCGAATCATGACCACGCTGCTGCCGTCGCTGCGCGCATTCGCAGTCCTCCTACTCGCGCTGACCACCCTGCCCGGCTTCGCCGGCAGCCCGGCCATCCTCGAATATTCCGCACGCCTGCCCGCCGAGACAGCCTACCAGCGGGTCTATGAGGCGCTTGAGGACAAGGGCTATTTCGTGATCTTCGAACCGGACATGGGGCGCACGCTCGCCGGCATGGCGGAAAAACTGGGCGACGACTACAACCGCAACAAACTGTCGACGATGCGCAGCCTGGTCTTCTGCAACCCGCGCGCCACCCAGCGCATCGCCAACGCCGACCCGGCGCTGCTCGCGCTGTGTCCGCTGCACGTCTCGCTCGTCCACCGTGACGGCGTCTCCACTGTCTATTTCGCCCGCCCGTCGGCGATCGCCGCCGGCAGCCCCGGCGAGGCAATTACCCGCCAGCTCGAACACGAGCTCGACGCCCTCCTGCGGAATGCGCTCGATGAGCGGTGACACCTTCGATCTCGCGGTCGAACTGCTGAAGCGCCGCTCGCTCACGCCCGACGACGCCGGCTGCCATGACCTCATTGCGGCGCGTTTGCAAAAGCTGGGGTTTCACATCGAGCGCCATCGCCACAACGGCGTCGACAACCTGTGGGCGCGCCGCGGCCAGGTGCCGCCGCTGGTCTGCTTTGCCGGCCACACCGACGTGGTCCCCACCGGCCCGCTCGACGCCTGGGAATCCGACCCCTTCACCCCCACGCTGCGCGACGGCAAGCTCTACGCGCGCGGCGCCGCCGACATGAAGACCTCGGACGCTGCCTTCGTCGTGGCGGTGGAACGCTTTGTTGCCGAGCACGCAAACCATCGCGGCTCGATTGCGCTGCTGCTGACCTCGGACGAGGAAGGCCCGGCGACCGACGGCACCGTCAAGGTCATCGAGGCGCTCAAGGCGCGCGGCGAATTCCTCGACTACTGCATCGTCGGCGAGCCCACCAGCGCTGCCGAATTCGGCGACACCATCAAGAACGGCCGCCGCGGTTCGCTCTCGGGCAAGCTCACCGTCAGGGGCGTACAGGGCCACATCGCGTATCCGCACCTGGCCAAGAACCCCATCCATCTCGTCGCGCCGGCCATCGCCGAACTCGCCGACACCATGTGGGACGAAGGCAACGCCTACTTCCCGCCGACGACCTGGCAGATCTCCAACATCCACGGCGGCACCGGCGCTACCAACGTCATTCCCGGCACGGTCGAGATTTTGTTCAATTTCCGCTATTCCACCGCCAGCACCGCCGACGGCCTGAAGGACGCGGTGGGCGAAATTCTCGACAGCCACGGCCTCGACTACGAGATCGAGTGGACCCTCTCGGGCAAGCCCTTCCTCACCCCGCGCGGCACGCTGTGCGACACCCTCGTCGACGCGATCCGCGACGTCACCGGCGTCACGCCCGAACTGTCGACCACCGGCGGCACCTCCGACGGCCGCTTCATCGCCGAAATCTGCCCCCAGGTCGTCGAATTCGGCCCCCTCAACGCCAGCATCCACAAGCTCAACGAACACGTCGCCGTCGAAGACATCGAGCGCCTGTCGGCGGTCTACCAGAAAACCCTGGAAAAACTGCTAGGCTGACACGCTCCCCGCTCACCCCCCAATGAACCCCTTCGACGACACCGAATCCCTCATCACCGTACGCGACTGGCTGCGCTTCGCGGTGTCGCGTTTCAACGAGGCGCAGCTGTTCTTCGGCCACGGCTCGGACAACGCCTTCGACGAGGCGGCGTATCTGATCCTGCACACCCTGCACCTGCCGCTCGACCGGCTGGAGCCCTTCCTCGACGCCAGCCTCACGCACGGCGAATCCGAAAGCCTGCTGCGCGTGATCGAGCGCCGCGTGCGCGAGCGGGTGCCGGCCGCGTACCTCACCGGCGAGGCCTGGCTGGCAGGACACCGCTTCGTCGTCGACGAACGCGTGATCGTGCCGCGCTCCTTCATCGCCGAACTGCTGGCCGAGCAACTGGCACCGTGGGTGGAGGATACCGATGCGGTGTCGAGCGTGCTCGACCTCTGCACCGGCTCGGGCTGCCTCGCCATCCTCGCCGCGCTGGCCTTCCCCGAGGCGCAGGTCGATGCCGTCGACCTGTCGAAGGACGCGCTCGCCGTCGCGGCAGTGAACGTGGCCGACTACGGCATGGCGGAGCGCATCGCACTGGTGGAATCGGATCTCTTCGCCGCGCTGCAGGGCCGGACCTACGACGTGATCGTCAGCAACCCGCCCTATGTCGATGCCGCATCGGTCGCCGCGCTGCCGCCGGAATACCGGGCCGAGCCGGCGCTGGCGCTGGGGTCCGGCGAGGACGGGCTCGACGCCACGCGGCAGATCCTCGCCGCCGCCAAGGCGCATCTGAACCCCGGCGGCCTGCTGGTGGTGGAGATCGGTCACAACCGCGACGTGCTCGAAGCCGCCTGCCCCGACCTGCCCTTCGTCTGGCTCGATACCGCCGGCGGCGACCAGTTCGTCTTCCTGCTGCGGCGCGAAGACCTCTAGACGATCCCGCCAGCAATCCGCTCGGCCAGCGCCTGCACCGCCTGCCGCACCGCGGGGGTGACGCCCGCGTCCGGCATGGCGGTGCCGATTTCGATCGCGTACAGGTCGAGTTGCGGCGGCAGGCCGCCCATCGCCTCGGCCAGCGCCAGTGCGGCGAACACGCCGAAGCCGTGGCTGGACAGCCCGCCCTCGTAGGCGCGCCAGCCGGCGCGCTGGACATGCCGGATCGTGCCCGGCGCGGCCCCGCTCTGCATGGCGTCCACCAGCACCACCCGGATCGCGCTTCCCAGGTAGGGCACCAGGCCGGCGCCGGGACGATCCAGCTTGTCGAGCTCGACCCCGGCCGCATGCGCCAGCCCCCGTTCGCGCAGGGCATCGACGACCAGCCAGCCGGCGCGGTCGTCGCCGGCGGGCGAACCGATGCCGAGGATGCGCACCCGCATCATGTCCGTTCCACGTTCAGCCGCAGGAAATGCGTCGCGCAGGAAATGCAGGGGTCGTAGTTGCGGATGATCTTCTCGCAGTGCAGGCGCAGCGCCTCGTCCGGCCGGTCCAGGCCGAAATTCAGCAGCGACAGCCGCAGGTCGTCCTCGATGCGCGCCTGGTTCTGGCTGGTCGGCGGCACGATGCGTGCGCTGAGCACGCGGCCGTCGGCGTCCATCGCGTAGCGGTGCCACAAGAGGCCGCGCGGCGCCTCGGTGCAGCCGGTGGCGATGCCTGCGCGCGGCGTCGCCGGCACCCAGGGCGAATCCGGCAGCCGGTAATCGGCGAGCAGGCGCGCGGCCTCGTCGAGTGCGAGCCAGATTTCGATCGCGCGCGCGAGCAGGCTGTGGAACACGTTGCGGCTCGGCAGCGCAAAGCCGATGTCGGCAAGCAGCGCGCGCAGCCGCTGCGGCAAACGATCAGGATTGAGGTTCAGCCGCGCCAGCGGCCCCACGAGATAGGGCTGGCCGTGATAACTGCTGTAGAGCGCGGTGGAATGCGGTTCGTGGCGTTCGGCGAAGTGCGCATCGTAGTCCGCCGCGCCTATCGTCAGGCCGTCGCTCGCGGCGATGTCGCCCGTCTCGATCGCGTAGAGGCCGGGATGGCGCATCGCCACCGAGACGAAGGCCTGGTCGTCCGGCGGCAGCGGAATCGCGGCCGCCCAGCGCAGCAAGGCCTCGGCCTCGGCCAGCGCGTCGACGAGCCGCGCGCGCAGTTCGCGCACGCGCGCGACCGGCGGCGCGGCGTGGAAGCCGCCGATGCGCACGCCGACCGGGTGCACCGAACGCGCGCCGAACAGGTCCATCAGCGCGTTGCCCAGCCCCTGCAGGCGCAGGCCGCGACGCACCGCGTCCGGCGCGATCCGCGCCAGTTCGATGGCATTGCTGCAACCGAAGAAATCCGGCGCAGCCAGCAGGTGGATGTGCAGGCTGTGGCTCTGGATCCATTCGCCGCAATAGAACACGCGGCGCATGGCCTGCGCCCACGGGCTCGGTTCCACGCCGTAGAGTTGCTCCAGCGCCTGCGCCGCCGTGACCTGGTAGGCCACCGGGCAGATGCCGCAGATGCGGGCGACGAGGTCGGGGATTTCCGTGTAGTGATGGCCTTCGAGGAATTTCTCGAAGAAGCGCGGCGGTTCGAAAATGCGCAGGCGCAGCCGGGTGATGTTGCCGTCCTCGATGGCGAGGTCGAGCGCGCCTTCGCCTTCCACCCGCGCCAGCACCGGCACATGGATCGAAACCGAGCGCGTCCGTTCAGTCATGCGCGCCTCCCGCTTTCTGCGCTGCCGCCAGGAAAACCGGCGCCTGGCTGTTGATCGCCTGGAAGCGCTGCATCACGGCCGTTGCATCCAGCCCCAGCCGGCCGAACTGCGCGGCGAGCGCGTCGGTGTTGGCGTTTTCCGCCGGGCCGTAGCAGCCGTAGCAGTCGCGGCCGAGGCCCGGGCACAGCGCGCCGCAGCCGGCGCGCGTGACGGGCCCCAGGCAGGCGATGCCGCGGCTCACCATCACGCAGGGATAACCGTGCCGCTTGCACTCCACGCAGACCTTGTCGGTCGTCTCGCGCGGCGCCGCGCCCAGCAGCAGCGCGTTGACCGCCGCAACCATCTGCGCACTGTCGACCGGACAGCCGTACAGTTCGCAATCGACTTTCACGTGGGCCGAGACGGGTGTGGACTGCGCGAGGCTGGCGATGGCCTCGGGGTGCTGGTAGATCTGCGCGATCCACGCCGCGCCGTCGGCCTGGTTGCGCAGGGCCTGGATGCCGCCGGTGGCCGCGCAGGCGCCGATGGCGATCAGCACGCGGCTCTGTGCGCGAATGCGGCGGATACGCTCGAGGTCTTCCGGCGTCGACACGCTGCCTTCGACGAAGGCGATGTCGACTTCGGCCTCGGGCGCCATCGGCCCGGCTTCGGCGAAATGCACCAGCTCGACGCGCGCGGCCAGCGTCAGCAGCGCCTCGCCCAGATTGAGCAGCGCAAGCTGGCAGCCGTCGCAGGAGCTGAACTTGTGCACCGCCACGCGCGGCTTGCGTTCGCCGTCCATCAGAACCCCTTGTGCGCGAGCAGCGCCTTGACCGCGCCCCAGTTGAACACCGGGCCGTCGCGGCAGACGAAGGCACTGCCGAGCTGGCAGTGTCCGCAACGCCCTACCGCGCACTGCATGTTGCGCTCCATGCTGAGAAACAGGCGCGACTCCGGCAGGCCGCGCGCGAGCAGGCTGTCGGCGCCCGCGCGCATCATGCCTTCGGGACCGCACATCATCGCCACCGCGCATTCCGGGTTGAAGCGCGCCAGGCTGAAGAGATCGGTCACGCGCCCGACATGCCAGGGCCACAGCGCCTCGCCCTCGTTCGCCGCCACCAGCACCTGCGTATCCGGCAGCTTCGCCCACTGGTCGTACTGTTCGCGCCAGATCAGGTCCTCGGCGTGCTTCACGCCCTGGATGATGACGAGCCTGCCGAAGCGTTCGCGCCGGCGCAGCACGTAATGGATCACCGACACCACCGGCGCGCAGCCCAGCCCGCCGGTCAGCAGCACCACGTCGCAGCCGCTCACCTCCTGCAGCGGCCAGCCGCAGCCGAAGGGCCCGCGCAGCCCCAGCCGGTCGCCCGGCCGCAGCTTCGCCAGGCCCAGCGTCACGCGGCCCTGGGCGCGGATGGTGTGGCCGATGCCGTCGCGCTCCTCGGGGTCGGACATGATGGAAATCGGCGCCTCGCCCACGCCATAGAGGTA
>CAZOVQ010000086.1:0-7482 GCA_964583195.1 uncultured Thiobacillus sp. | reverse complement strand
GCTTGGCACTTTCGGCGACGGTCTCGACCAGGGTGTTCCAGGCATTGCAGTGCGGACACTGGCCCTGCCACTTGGGCGACACCCCGCCGCACTCGGTGCAGGTATAGACGGTCCTGGCTTTGGCCAAGGGATCAGGCCGGGAACACGCCCGTGGACAGATACCTGTCACCCCGGTCGCAGACAATGGACACGATGACCGCGTTCTCGACTTCCTTCGACAGTTGCAGCGCCGACCACAGCGCGCCACCCGACGAAATACCGGCGAAGATGCCCTCCTCGCGCGCCAGCCGCCGCGTGGTTTCCTCGGCGTCGAACTGGGTCACGTAGATCATGCGGTCGACGCGGTCGTAGTCGCAGATGTCCGGCACGTATTCCTCCGGCCACTTGCGGATGCCGGGAATCTGCGCGCCTTCCACCGGCTGCACGCCGACGATCTGGATGGCCGGATTGCGTTCCTTGAGAAACCGCGAGCAGCCCATGATGGTGCCGGTGGTGCCCATGCTGGAAACAAAATGGGTGATCTTGCCTTGCGTGTCGCGCCAGATTTCCGGGCCGGTGGTGCGGTAATGCGCCTCGGGGTTATCCGGGTTGGCGAACTGGTCGAGGATCTTGCCGATGCCCTGCTTTTCCATCGCTAGCGCCAGATCGCGCGCGCCTTCCATGCCGGCTTCCTTGCTGACGAGCTGCAATTCGGCACCGAAGGCGCGCATGGTCTGCTGGCGTTCGATCGAGGCATTTTCCGGCATCAGCAGGATGAGTTTGTAGCCGCGCATGGCCGCCGCCATCGCCAGCGCAATGCCGGTGTTGCCGCTGGTCGCCTCGATGAGCGTATCGCCCGGCTTGATGTCGCCGCGCGCCTGCGCCGCGTCGATCATCGACAGTGCCGGACGGTCCTTCACCGAACCGGCCGGATTGTTGCCTTCGAGCTTCACCAGCACGATGTTGCTGGTCAGCCCCGGCATCCGCTTCAGGCGGACCAGCGGCGTGTTGCCGACCGTGTCCTCGATGGATTTGTACTCACTCATGCTTTCAGGAGATGCTCGATATAGCGGGTCGTGCCTGTCTTTACATCATAGAACGGCGCATCGTACCCGGCGGCGCGCAAGGCCGAAATGTCAGCCTCGGTATGGCTCTGGTACTTGCCCTTCAGCGCCTCGGGGAAGGCAATATAGCTCACGATGCCGGCAGCCTGCATGTCGGCGAGCGTCAGCGCCGGCTTGCCCTCTGCCGCACGACAGGCGTTCACGGCGGCCACGGCCACGTCGTTGAAGCTCTGGCAGTGGCCGGTGCCCACGTTGAAAATGCCCGAAACCTCGGGATGGTCGAGGAACCACAGGTTCACCCGGACCACGTCTTCCACCGAAATGAAATCGCGACGCTGCTCGCCGTTGGGGTAGCCGTCGCAGCCCTCGAACAGTTTTACCTGGCCGGACGCACGATACTGGTTGGAAAAGTGGAAGGCGACAGATGCCATGCGTCCCTTGTGCTGCTCGCGCGGCCCATACACGTTGAAATAGCGGAAGCCGGCGATCTGCGCGGTGCGCGAGTGCCACAGGCGGCGCACGCTCTGGTCGAACAGGAACTTGGAGTAGCCGTAAACATTCAGCGGCGACTCGAATTCGCGCGATTCGGAAAACACGTGGCCCGCGCCGTACACGCTGGCGGACGAGGCGTAGAGAAACTGCGCGCCTTCGTCCTGGCAGAACTTGAGCAACGCGCCGCTGTAGCGGTAGTTGTTCTCCATCATGTAGCGGCCGTCGGTTTCCATCGTGTCCGAGCAGGCCCCTTCGTGGAAGATGGCCGCCACGCTGCCGTCGAGCACGCCCTGCTCAATGAAGTCGAGAAACTCGGCCTTATCGAGGTAATCGGCGATCTCGCAGTCGACCAGATTCTTGAACTTGTCGGCGCGGCTAAGATTGTCGACCGCAAGGATGTTGGTCTCGCCGCGTTCGTTCAGGGCCTTGACGATGTTTGCGCCGATGAAGCCGGCGGCACCGGTGACGACGATGTACTGGCTCATTCCGCTGTATCCATTTCATGTCCTTCAAAAACTTCTTCTGCCGTGGCGATGGCCGTGCCGAATTTGCCGACCACGATGCCGGCTGCGCGATTGGCCAGGCGCATTGCCTCGACGCCGTCGGCCCCGGCGGCGAGCGCCGCCGCCATGGCCGCGATGACCGTATCCCCGGCCCCCGACACGTCGAACACCTCGCGGGCCTGCGTGGGTTCGTGGTGCGCGCCGCGCGCGTCGAACAGGCTCATGCCTTCCTCGCTGCGGGTCACCAACAAAGCTTCCAGCGCAAACTGCTCGCGCACGCGCGCCGCCTTGTCGCCAAGCTCGGCTTCGTCCTTCCAGCCACCCGCCACCTGGCGGAATTCGGCGCGGTTCGGCGTGATAAGCGTGGCTCCGCGATAACGCGCCCAGTCGTCGCCCTTGGGGTCGACCAGAATGGGCTTGCCTGCCGCGCGCGCCGCTACGATCATGCGCTCCACGTGGGTGAGTCCGCCCTTGCCGTAATCGGACAGGATGACCACGTCGCACGCCGCCAGCAGCGATTCGTAGGCACTCAGCTTGGCCGCCAGCACTTCGTGTCCGGGCTGGGTTTCAAAGTCGACCCGAAGCAATTGTTGTTGCCGTCCAATCACGCGTAGCTTGGTGATCGTGGAAAAGTCCGGGTCCTGGTGCAGTTGCACGGCAAAGGCTTCGGCCTCCAGCAGACTGCGCAGGGCCTGCCCTGCCTCATCGGCCCCCACCACCGAGAGCAGCGTGACCTGCGCACCCAGCGCCGCCGCGTTGCGTGCCACGTTGCCCGCCCCACCCACCCGGTCTTCGCGGCGGTTCACATGCACCACTGGCACTGGGGCTTCGGGCGAAATGCGCGACACCTCGCCAAACCAGTAACGGTCGAGCATCACGTCGCCCGCCACCAGGATGCGGGCCTGCCTAAGGGCGCTGCGCAAAGGCATCAGGGACGTCCGATGGGGAAATAGTCGAACCCAAGTTCGCGCATCATGGCGGGCTCGTAGAGATTGCGTCCGTCAAAAATCACCGGGGCCTTGAGCAGGGATTTGAGCGTGTCGAAGTTGGGGCTGCGGAACACTTTCCATTCGGTGACGATGAGCAGCGCGTCGGCACCTTTCAGGGCATCCATGGGGCTGTCGACGAGTTGCAGGTCGGCGCGCTCGCCATAGATGCGGCGGGTTTCCTCCATCGACGCCGGGTCATAGGCCGACATGCTCGCCCCCATGGCCCACAGCGCTTCGAGCATGGTGCGGCTGGGCGCTTCGCGCATGTCATCGGTGTTGGGCTTGAACGCCAAGCCCCACATGGCAAAACGCTTGCCCTTCAGGTCCTTGCCGAACCGCGCGGTGAGCTTGTCGACCAGGATGTGTTTTTGCACATTATTGGCTTCTTCCACCGCATCCAGCACCCGCACCGGAATACCGTTTTCCTGGGCGGTGCGGCGCAACGCCTGCACGTCCTTGGGAAAGCACGAACCGCCGTAGCCGCAGCCGGCATAAAGGAAGTGGTAACCGATGCGCGGATCGGAACCGATGCCCTGCCGTACCTGTTCGATATCCGCGCCGAGTTTCTCGGCAAGCACCGCCAGTTCGTTCATGAAGGAAATCCGGGTCGCCAGCATGGCGTTGGCCGCGTACTTGGTGAGCTCGGCCGAGCGGATATCCATCACGGTGAGGCGGTCGTGGTTGCGCTGGAAAGGCGCATACAGCTGGCGCAGCAGGGCGGTGGCTTTGTCGGAATCGGTGCCCACCACGATGCGGTCGGGTTTCATGAAATCGTCGACGGCCGCGCCTTCCTTGAGGAATTCCGGGTTCGACGCCACGTTGAATTCCAGCGCCACGCCGCGCTTGGCCAGTTCTTCGGCGAGTGCCGCGCGCACCTTGTCGGCCGTGCCGACCGGTACGGTCGATTTGTCGACCACCAGCTTGTAGTCCTGCATGTAACGGCCGATGTTGCGCGCCGCAGCGACCACGTATTGCAGGTCGGCCGAGCCGTCCTCGTCCGGCGGTGTACCCACGGCGATGAACTGGATCTGGCCATAGGCCACGGATTCGGCGATGTCGGTTGTAAACGACAGCCGGCCCGCCGCGACGTTGCGGCGCACCATGTCTTCGAGGCCCGGCTCGTAGATGGGGATGCCGCCGGCTTTCAGCGTTTCGATTTTCTTCGGGTCGACGTCGAGGCACAGCACCTCGTTGCCCACTTCCGCCAGACAGGTGCCCGTGACCAGGCCCACGTACCCCGTACCAATAACCGTGATTTTCAAGTGTTGTCTCCCTAGGCTTTGTGTATATCGGATCGAATCTGGTGCAGCGCCGCCAGCGGGTCAAGCGCTGCGGTGATCGGGCGGCCGATGACGAGGTCGGTTGCCCCGGCCATGAGCGCCTCGGCCGGCGTCATCACGCGTCGCTGGTCGCCGCTGTCGGTGCCGGCGGGACGGATGCCGGGCGTCACCAACCGGAAATCGGTGCCCAGACTGGCGCGCAGCAGGCCAGCCTCCTGCGCGGAACAGACTACGCCATCGAGCTGGCAGGCTTGTGTCAGCCGCGCCAGGCGCAATACCTGGTCTGCCGGCGGCACGGCCACGCCTACTTCGGCCAGATCGTCGCCGCTCATGCTGGTCAGCACGGTCACCGCGATCAGCAGGGGCGGATGCGGCAGATCCGCCAGGGCATCCCGCGCCGCTTCCATCATGCGCCGCCCGCCGGAGGCATGCACATTGAGCATCCATACGCCGAGTCCGGCAGCGGCCCGGCACGCCGCCGCGACCGTGTTGGGAATGTCGTGGAACTTGAGATCCAGAAAGACTTCGTAGCCGTGCGCCACCAGTTCGCGCACCAGATCCGGCCCGGCCACGGTGAACAGTTCCTTGCCCACCTTGAGCCGACACAGCGCGGGATCGAGCCGCGACACCAGCGCCAGCGCCGAAGCCGCGTCCGGAAAATCCAGCGCCACGATTATCTTGGTCGAATTCATCGCACTCCCTGCGTCCTGCACCCTGAATCTTGCATCTCAGCCTTCGCCCTCGCGTCGCTCCGGGTCGAAACTGTCCCAGCGTCCGCAAGCCGGGCAGCGCCAGAAAAACTGCCTGGCCTTGAAGCCGCAACTGGCGCACTGGTAACGCATCATGCGCTGGCTGTGCGCGGCGACGAGGCTCTTCTCCACCTGGAGCAGCTCACGCTCGCCGCCCTCGGCGTCGATCAGTTGCGCTTCCAGCAAGCGGTCCAGCGTGCGCAGGCTGGGATTGCGGCGCAGCTCTTCGCGCGCCAGCTGGCTCGCCGCCGCCGCGCCGTCGGTTTCCGAAACAGCGAGATACAAGGCATTGAACACATCCTGCGAAGGCTGACGCGCATACAGCGCGCGCAACCACTGCACGCCTTCTGCCAAACGGCCCAACTGGCGATAGCTGCCCAGCATGCGCTCCACGACCAGCGCCATGTGCGCGGCGCTCTGTGCCTCGACCAACCGCCAGTCGGCAATGGCCGCTTCGTGCTGGCCTGCTGCCACATCCAGATCGCCCGCCATCAGGTTGGCGCGCACCGACTGGCGATTGGCCGCCAGCGCGGCCTCGAGTTCAGCCTTGGCCGTGTCGATTTCGTTGCGGGTTGCGGCGAGCAGGGCCAGTTCGCAATGGAAATGGGCAATCTCCGCGTTCAGCGGTTTGTGGGTGTCGCGTTCCAGCACCCGTGCGGCGTCGATCGCCTTGTGCCAGTCCTTTTCCTGTACGTAGATTTCCAGCAGAAAAGTCCGTGCGAGACTGTGCTGCGGGGTATCCAGCAATTTGGCAAAGACCTGTTCGGCCCGGTCGAGCAGGCCGGCCTTGAGGTAGTCCTGCCCCAGTTCGGCAAGCGCGCGCAGACGCTGCTCCTCGGCCAGGCCCTCGCGACCCAGCAGGTTCTCATGCATGCGGATGGCGCGATCGAACTCGCCCCGGCGACGGAACAGCCCGCCGAGGGCAAAGTGCAGATCGATGGTTTCGGGTTCGAGTTTGACAACTTCCAGAAACGCCTCGATGGCCTTGTCCGGCTGGTCATTGAGCAGGAAATTGACGCCGCGAAAATACGAATTGGGCAACGCACGCGATTCGGTGACCACCTGCCTGATATCCACCCGCGCCGCCAGCCAGCCCAGCACAAAAAAGAGCGGAAACGCCAGCAACCACCAGAGTTCGAATTCCATGGTGCTTATACGATGGGGAGATCAGGCGGCCGCGCCGCCGTGTCGACAGGATCAGGCGTTGCCTTGCGCGCGGCCTCGCGACGCAGACGGAACAGCGTGGGCAGTAGCGCCAGGCCGCCTGTCAGCACCCCCAGCACAAACGCCAGCCCGAGCATGACGATGAGCGGCGCTTCCCAGACGTATCCGAGATAGGAATGAAAAACCGTCGTGTGGCTGTTTTTCAGTGCAAAGCCAAGCACCAGCAAAAAGACCAGGATTTTTGCTGCCAGGCCAAGATAGCGTGTGAAATTTTTCATGGGCGGTTGCGCATCAACCTTGGCATTCTACCTGTGCCCCAGTGCTAGCCCAAGCCGCAAAGATGGAAAATCGGCGTCCACTCGAGCGCGCACACTCGGCCCCAAAAGAAAACGGCGTCCATCGGACGCCGTTTCTATCAAGCTGAAAACCGCGCTGGTCTCAGGGATGGAAATCCACCCGGTCGCGCAGTTCCTTGCCGGCCTTGAAGTGCGGCACATGCTTGGCCGGCACTTGCACCTTCTCGCCCGACTTGGGATTGCGTCCCACGCGGGCAGGTCGGTAGGAAAGGCTGAAACTGCCGAATCCGCGAATTTCGATCCGCTCCCCGCGCGACAGGTTTTTGGCCAGCGCGTCGAGGATCGTCTTCACCGCCATTTCAATATCCGCAATCGAAAACTGCGAATGCCGGGCGGCAAGCTGCGCGATCAGCTCGGATTTGGTCATGGCTTACTCGGCGTTCTTGTTGTCGAGTTTGGCCTTGAGCAGCGCGCCCAGGTTGGTCGAACCCGACGACGCAGCCGATTCGGATGCCATCTTCTTCATGGCGGCATCCTGCTCGTTCATGTCGCGGGCCTTGATCGACAGGTTGATCACGCGGTTCTTGCGATCCACGTTGATGATCATGGCTTCGATCTCGTCGCCTTCCTTGAAGTGGCTGCGCATGTCTTCCACGCGGTCACGCGAGACTTCGGACGCACGCAGGTAGCCTTCCATGTCGCCGTCCAGGGTCACGGTTGCGCCCTTGGCTTCGATGGTCTTGATGGTGCCCTTGACGATGCTGCCCTTGTCGTGGCCGGAGGCGTAGCTGGTCAGCGGATCGCCTTCGAGCTGCTTGATGCCGAGCGAGATGCGTTCACGGTCGAGATCGATGCCCAGCACCACGGCTTCCACGTCCTGGCCCTTGCGGAAGTTGCGCACGGCTTCTTCGCCGGGCACGCTCCACGACAGGTCGGAGAGATGAACCAGGCCGTCGATGCCGCCGG
>CAZOVQ010000085.1:3932-7558 GCA_964583195.1 uncultured Thiobacillus sp. | reverse complement strand
CGCGCAGCATCTGGTTGATGACGCTCATCGCAGCCAGTAGCTGCCGGCCAGCGCGGCGCCGGCGAGCGCGATGCCCGCCGCGCCCCAGACCCAGGCCTGCGGCAGGACGCGCCGTGTCGCCAGCGTGTCGCGTGCGGCCGCCCGCACCTGCCACGCGCCGACGCGGCTGCGGCCACATCCGTAGGCCAGCATCATCGCCTTCGACGCCAGTACGTTGACGAGGCGTGGCAGACCACGCGATGCGCGCCACAGGGTGATGAGCGCCCAGTCGGTGAACACGGCAGCATCGCCACCGGCAGCACGCAGACGGTGCCGCACGTAGGCCGCGGTCTCGCCGCGCGAAAGCGGGCGCAGCGCGGCATGAAAGCTCACCCGGGTGAGAAGCTGACGGGTGCCTTTTTCGCGTAGGCGCCCCATCAGCTCGGGCTGGCCGAAAAGCACGACCTGCAGCAGTTTGCGTTTTTCGGTTTCCAGATTGGTCAGGAGACGCACGGCCTCCAGCGTATCGGCGGGCAGTGCCTGCGCCTCGTCGATGAGCACCACTGCCTGCCGCTCCTGTTGCGCGAGGTCGATGAAATGCCTTTGCAGGCGATGCAGCAGCGCTTCGCTCGTGCCTTCGCCGGAAAGCCCAAATTCGAGGGCGATGGCGGCATGAAGCCCGCGCGGGTCGAGTTGCGGATTGGGCACGAAGGCCACTTGCCAGGGATCAGCAAGCGCGTCGAGCAGCCGCCGCAGCAGCAGGGTTTTGCCGGTGCCGACTTCACCTTCGACGACGAGAAAGCCTTCGCCGGCCGCCAGCGCGTAGAGCAGGGTTTCATGCGCGTCGCGGTGCGCCGGCGCGGGGTAGAAATAGTGGGTGTCGGGGGTCAGGCCGAACGGCGGCTCGGCAAGTCCGAACTGTCCCCACCAGGTGTTCATGGCCGGAACGCAGGCGCCGGAAGGACGTATTCGCCGAAGCGGCGCCGGGTGGCCTGCAAATCGGCCTCCCAGTCCTGGTCTTCGCGGATGAGCGTGGTCTTGATGAGCACGACCAGCTCACGCTTGGCATGGCTCTGCCGGGTGTTGCCGAACAGTTCCCCGATGAACGGAATGTCGCCGAGCAGGGGAATGCGGTTCTTGCCGTCATCGAAGTTCTGGCTCATGAGACCGCCGATGGCGACGATCTGGCCATTTTTTATGCGTACCACGCTGTCGGTTTCGGAAATGCTGCTGGACGCCAGCGGCAGGGTGAAGCGGCCGAGCGTGCCGAGGTCGATCACCTTGCTGTTTTCGCGGACGCTGCTCACCGAGGGACGCACATGCAGGGTGACGGTGTCGTGCTCGTCGATCTGCGGCGTCACATCGAGCGCGATGACGGAGAAGAAGGGTTGCACCACGACGTTGGGAGGGGTCGCGGGGGTGGTCGGGGTGGCGACGGTGCCGCCGGTGATTTCGGTGACGAAGAAATCGTCGGTGCCGACCTTGAGCACGGCCTTCTGGTTGTTGGTGGTCGCAATCCTCGGGCTCGACAGCACGTGCACCGCGCCCTGGCTCTTGATGAGGTCGATCACTGCCGCGAAGTCGCCGTCGTTGAACGCGAGACTGAACAGGCCGCTGCTGCCCGCGTCGAGACCGGCCGCACCGGCGCCGAGCAGTTCCGCCATGTTGCCGCCTATGCTGCGGTCGATGCCGATGTTGGCAAGATTCGCGCCCTGCGAGATGCGCGGCCCCTTGAGGGTCGACCAGTTGACGCCGGACTGGTAGCCGTCGCTCAGCTGCACTTCCAGAATCTTGGCTTCGAGCATCACCTGCCGGCCGGTGACGAGCTCGGTGGTGCGCAGGTAGCGTTCGACCAGGACGAGCGCAGCCGGCGCGGCGCGGACGACGACGATGCCCGACTGCGGGCTGACGATCACGTTGCCGCTATCGCCCACGATGGCTTTGAGGGTGTTGCTGATCTCATCCCAGTATTTCGATTCGGTCGAAGTCTGCACGCTGCTCGTTTCCAGCGATTTCGACGCGGTATCCGCCCCCCCCTGGCCCGCACTCAGGCTCACCGATCCGGAGACGACACGCATGTCCGACTTGCCCTGGCGCTGCATCGCCAGCGCGTTGATCGGGTAGATCCGGGTCTGCTGCGCGGGCGAAGGCACGATGATGCGCCGGCCCTGCACCTCATAGTCGTAGCCGTAGAGTGTGCGGATCGCCTCCATCGCCTCGGGCACGGTCACATCCTTGAGATTCAGCGTCAGCGTTCCGGACACGTCGGGATGCACCAGCATGCTGTAGGGCGTGCCGGTCACCATGCCCATGAAGACTTCGGCAGCGCGGGCGTTGTTCACCGCGAGGCTGAAGCGGGGCTCGGCAGCGGCAGGCGGCAGCGCGACCGGTGCGGCGCGCACGGCGTCCATCACCGCTTCCTGCACCGCGGCCGGCGGCGGCCCCGAGGGAGCGGCGGAGGGCGCGGGCGTTGCCAGCGCGGCGTCGAGCGCCGACTTGCCGCTCTGTCCCATCGGCGTGGCGCAGCCGGCGAGCAGCAGCAGGAGCGGAAGCAGGGTGGGGTGTGATTTCATGTCCGGTTTCCTTCGCGCGTTTCAGCGCCTGTTGTCCGTCCGGTGTGCGCGCACGCCCGGTTCGAAGAGATGCACGATACGCCGCCCCTGTCTGCCGACGACGACGATGTGGTCTTCGCGGATGGCCGCAATGCGGCCTTCCTCGACGCGATCGCCCAGGCGCACGAGCCGCCCGCCGTACCAGGCGAGCGAATGCCTGCCGTCGAGGCGAACCCATGCCAGGCTGGCCGGCGCGTCATTTCCGCTGGCGGACGCGGTCTGTCGCGGCGGCGCCGTCGGGTCGAAACCGGCTTGCGCCAGGCTCGCCGCCAGCAGCAGCGCGGCAAGCGCGGATTTCACAGGCGCGCCCATGTCGGCTCCCGGCTCAGGGTGTTGAGTTTCAGCGTCAATTCCAGGTGCGGATGCCTGCTGGCGTCGATGCGCAGCGACTCCCACTGCACGCTCCAGGGCATGCGTTCGAGGCGGGCGAGGTAATCGGTAAGCGGCGCGTAGCCGCCCTCGATGCGCAGCACGATGCCGTGTTTGTAGAGCGTGTCCGCAGGCGCCGCTTCACCCTCTTTCGTTTCCACGGCGGGGCGCGCGGCTTCGGTTTCCAGCGATACGAGACGCAGACCCGGTGCTTCGGCGAGCAGGGATTTCAGCGCCGGCACCATCCGCGCGGGTTCGATGAAACCGCGTTCGCGCGCTTTCACACGCTGTTCGGCGGCCTCGATTTCCTGTTCCAGACGCTGCAATTCGGCATGGCGTCCATCCGGGTTCGCATTTCCGCCCGATGCGAGTTGTTCGCGCAGGCTAAAGCTTTCCTGGCGCAGGTCGGAAGCGGTTTGCAGCATCAGGCTCTGTTCTTTCAGGGCCGGCTCGATCAGGCCGACGAACAGCACGGCGAGCGTCAGCCCCGCGACTGCGAGGAACACCAGCACGCGCTCGCGAAAGCTCAGTGCATCGAGCCGCACCGCCCACACCCGCCAGCGTTCCACGAGCGTCTTCATGGCTGGGCGCCGCCGGCGGGGTTGATTTCGAAGGCGACGCCGGGCGCCGTCCCGGTTTCGTCCGAACCGGTTTCGTCCGAACCGG
>CAZOVQ010000085.1:0-3832 GCA_964583195.1 uncultured Thiobacillus sp. | reverse complement strand
CCGGTTTCGTCCGAACCGGTTTCGTCCGAACCGGATTCGGGCGGCGTGAGCCGGAAGCCGGACAGGGGCAGACTGTCGAACGCGGGCTGGCGCGCGAGCAGCGCAAGATAGTCGGGAACGTACGAGGGCTGAAGGGCGCGGCCCTGAAGACGGAAATCGCTGCTGGAAAATTCGATTCCGGTCAGCCACACGCCGGGCAGGCCTTCGCTGGCGAGTGCGCGCAGCCGGGCGGAAAATCCGGCCACGCCGGACGGTGTGCCCAGCACGCTTTCGAGCCGCTGCAATTGCCCGAGACGCTGCCTCGCCGCGGCGAGCGCCTGCGCCTGCCCGTCTTCGCCGCCCGCCCCGTCCTCGCCCGGCTGGAATTGGGCGTCGCTGCGGGACTGGAGTTCGTCGCGTTCGGCCTGCGCTTTTTGCATCTGCGCGCGCGCATCGGCCGCCTCGCCGAGCATCCAGAACCAGGCGAGCAGCCCCAGACTCACCACGACGAGGAGCATGCGAACGATGGCGCGACAGGAAAACAGCACCTTCGGCGCCAGGAGGCCGGGGTTGAGCAGATTGACCTGCTGCACGCTCACAGCCCCTTCTCCTCGCGCCGCAGCGCGCCGCCAAGCGCGAACCAGCAGGCACCAAGCGTCGCCGGGTCGGGCAGAGTCCCGTCGAAGAGGCCGGCAAGTTCGGCGACTTCGAGCGGCAGGTAGAGCTGGTCGCGCAGATTGTCCGCCAGACCGGGAACGGCAGGCGGCGGCGCCAGCACGATTTTGTCGATCCGCCAGTGGCTGTACTGCCGCTCGATGTGATCGAGGCTGCGTTGCAGTTCCAACGCCAGCCGGTCAAGCGCCATGCGCAGGCGATCCTCGTCCAGGCCGGCAAGATTCGCCGCGTTGAAGTCGAGCCGACGGTGAAAGCAGAGTTCGCCGTTGCGCGTCAGGGTGAGTAGACCACCCTGGGGGGTGAACGAGAGCAGGGCGAAAACGCGGTCGGGCGTTTCCATGAGTGCGGCAAGGTTGCGCTGTGCAAGCTCGGGAATGTCGATGGCGGTGAGCCTCAACCGGGTGCGCTCCGCCAGGTCGATGTAACGCTTCAATACCTGGTTGTGCGCCACCACGGCGAGCAGTTTGTCGGTGGATTGCGCCTCGCCGGGGTCGAGCCGGATTGCGTCGACGGTAGCGTCGTCCACCGGAAAATCGATCAGATCCTTCACCCGCCAGCGAACCGCCATTTTCATTTCCTCCGGCGGCACCGGAGGTGCGTCGATGGGCAGGAGCTGGTATTCACCCGGCGAGAGGATCAGGCTTGCCGGCACCGGCGCCTGGGCGTAAACAGACCAGGCTTGGAGTGGATCGGCCTCGGCGGCGCGCGCCACGCAGGCCGTCAACTGTGGCCGGTCGTTGCGCCAGGTGAGTTCGGCATGGGACAGTCCGCCCGCGCCGGCCTGAATCGCCAGCAGGCCGGTCTGCGGTTTTCGCTTGAGCCAGGGGAGTAAACGCGCGGTCATGGGCGGGTCGGAAGTGCGGGGAAGTATAACAAGGCAGGCGGCGTTTTCATGGCTCAGCGGCTGAAAATCCCCGTGCGCGTGCGCTCGGCGTAATCCGGGCTGGCCGGCGCGCCGCCGGCGGTGGCGGTGGAAACGATGCGGTAGACCGTCACGTTGCCGGGGCTGGGCACCGCCGGTTCGTTGGTCGGCGACGCCGCGCAGGTCACGCGCACCGTCACGCCGGGATACGCCGCGATGGCCGGCAAGGTGGTCGACGCGACGCAGCTGGCGGGCACGCTGCGCAGCGCCCGGTACGCGCCCCATTCCAGGCCGGTCTGCGCCGCGCGTTCGACGACCTGCGTGCTGCGTTCGAGCTGCGCGCCGGCGCCCTGCCCGCCGACCATCGAGGCGACGAAGCCCGCCAGCGCGGCCAGCACCACCACCAGCACGATGGCGGCGATCAGCGCGAAGCCCTGCTGGCACGCCCTCACGGCAGGACCCCCACGCGCACCGTGTGGACGAGATTCAGCCGCTCGCCGGCGCGTTCGAAACCGAGTTCGAGCGCGAGCACCTGCGTCCGCGTCGACGTACCGGCAGCCGGCGCCGCGGGGACGGCCTGCGCGCGGCAGACACGCAGATCCGTCGCCAGCAGGTCATTCTGCGCGCCGGCGCCGAACGCGGTTGGCTGCACGCTGGCCGGGTTGCCGTAGTTGCCGATGCGGCGCAGGCTGCCAGCGGCCGGGTCGCACAGCCAGGTCACCGGACGGGTCGCGATTTGAAAACGGTGGCCGGGGGCATCGGCCGGGAACGTATGCGGCGCATGGGCGATCGCGGCGACCGTGCCGCTCGGCCCGGTATACGCGGCGCGGCTGCTGCCCGCCCAGACGTTCTGCCCCGGCAGGTGATTGTTGACCACGACCCAGTCGCCCGCCTGCGCGAGCACCGCCGGGCCGAGCACGTCGAAGCCGGTGTCGGGCGCGCCGAAAGTCAGCGCGTCGCCCGCCCCGCCGGTGCGGTAGCGCCCCTGGCTGGGCACGCCGGCAGCGTCAACCCGCAGCGGCAGCCATTCGATATAGGTTCGCCCACCCAGCGTCGCCACACGCACGCTGTAAGGCACCGCGTTGGCGATCTCCAGCCGCAGCTTCGCCAGCGCGAGCGCGCCGGCGTCGGCGAGATCGGCGCGGCGCTCGCTGTCGAAATAGCTTGCGATGGGTCCGCGCAGAAACACCGCGGCGGCGGCGGACAGGATGCCGAGCACCGTGATCGCCACGATCATCTCGATCAGCGAAAAGCCCCGGTGTGCGGATGGACGCATCATGTGTTCGGCGCGTAGCGGATGCGTACGCCCTCCTGCCGGGCCAGGACGCCGGTGGGGCCGTTGACGGTGACGGTCACCCGCAGGGTCTGCGCGGCCGGCACGCCGGCGATCGCGCCGGCGCCCTGTACCCGGACCTGCACGGTGTAGCCGGGCAAACCTGCCACCGCGCTGCCGTCGGGGAACAGCACCGGCGCGGCGTAGCCGTTGTAATCGTTGACGTTGTCGAACGGCGCCGCGCCGCCGCGCGTTTCGCCGGCCTCCGGGCCCAGCCCGTTCTCGGTCGGACCGCCGCAGGCTGCCACGGTCGCAACCGTCGCGCTCGCCGCATTGGGCGCGTCGGGATCGCAGAAGGTGTAGGGCTGGGCGAGGATTTCGTCGAGCAGGCCCGCCGCGACGACCTCGGCCTGCTGCTCGGGCAGCAGGCCGGCGGACTGGCGGGTGAGGCTGCCCATCACCGCGAGCATCGCGGTCGCCGCGATGCCAACGATGACGATGAAGATCAGCAGTTCGATCAGTGTGAGGCCGCGCGTCGCATGCTTATTGCACATGGCCGGTCTCGCGCGCAACCGTGACGGGCAGCCCCGCGACCGTCAGCGCGAGGTTCACGTTGGGACTGGGACGCCCCAGGGGATCGAAACGGAAACCCAGCGCCGGGGTGATGCCCGCCGGCAGCACCACCGTGTAGGGATCGGCCGACCCCGGGCGCGTCACTGCCACGCTGCACGCCGCGCCGGCGGTCGGCGCAGGATTCAGCGTCAGCGTAGCAGCGGTCGCGGCAAGCCCGACGCAGACCTCGCGGTTTTTCGCCATCGCGAGTTTCTGCGCGTAGCGCAGCGCGGTGCGCAGTTCGGCGGCCGCGCCGCGCGTCTGGAACGCGCCCCGGTCGACCAGCCGCGGCACCGCCACCGCGGCGAGCACGCCGGCGATCACCAGCGCCAGCACCAGTTCCACCAAGGTAAAACCGCGGCCTGCGCCGCGGTCGGTTGTGTGCATGATGCGTCGCGTTCAACAGCCGGTGATGACCGCCGCGCCGATGA
>CAZOVQ010000084.1:0-7560 GCA_964583195.1 uncultured Thiobacillus sp. | reverse complement strand
AGATCGAACACGACGCCGACGGCACCATGCTCGCCGCCTGCCACGCCATCGGCAAAAACGCCGTCATCGACGAAACCGTCGCCGAATTCCTGGCCGGCATATTGCTCGCACGCTACCCGCAGGCGCTGGTCGATCGCTACAAACTCAAGCTCGACGGACTCGATCCCATCGGCGTGGTCGAAGCCGTTGCCAGGAAGCGCGGCTGCCTGCGCCAGGGACGCGGCGGCGAACTCGACCTGGAGAAAGCCGCCAACCTGATGCTCACCGACTTCAGGAGCGGCGCACTGGGGCGGATCAGTCTGGAGACGCCGGGGACGCGGGCGGCGATGCTGGCGGCAGCAAGCGAAAAGCCGACACGTCAATCAAACTGCAGCTCCGACTCGATTTCCGGGCATTGAGGTTCGAAAGCGCTTGTGCCTGTCGAAGCCGGCTGTTCATTGGCCGTTCGGCAGGCGTCTGTCAAACACGCGGGCTGCTTTGCCTGAAAATGAAAACAGCAGCCGCAAGGCTGCCGTTTTGTATTTCCAGCGCCGGGAATCAGCGAGACTTGCGGCGGCGCATGGCTGCCAATCCAGCCAGGCCGATACCCAGCAAGGCCAGCGCACCAGGTTCGGGAACGGGGTTGACCGGGGGCGCGCCAGTGTTGCCGCTGAGCAGGTTTTCAAACAAGGTGGCGTTGTTGAAGCCCGGCCAATTGGGCGAGCCGTCCCAAACGTTCTGGTCGGTAATCAGGAAGATGCTGCCCGGGCCGATGTTCTGGAAGGCCATCATGATGCTGGGATTGCTGTTGAAACTATCTTCGCCCAGCATCAGCAATTGCGGGGCGCTACCCTTTCATGAGTTCGGGCTCTCTTCCTTGCCTACTTCGGCGGATCGGGATTCACGGGGCGGCGCGAAACGCCTACAATTGCCGGTTTCGCACGCGGCTCTTCCCTACACAGATGTTCACCGGCATCATCCAGGCTATCGGTCGCATACACGAATACGAGGCGCGCGGCACGGACGCGCGCATGACGATCGACGGCGGCGGGCTTGATCTTTCCGATGTGGCGGGCGGCGACAGCATCGCGGTCAACGGTGTCTGTCTGACCGCGATCGGCCTGACGCCGTCGGGCTTCACGGTCGATGTCTCGGCGGAAACCCTGCGCTGCACCGAAGGCTTCGCGCCGGGCTTCGAGGTGAATCTTGAGAAGGCCCTGCGTCTGGCCGACAGGCTGGGCGGGCATCTGGTTTCCGGCCACGTCGACGGTGTCGGCACGGTGCGCCGTTTCGTGCCCGTCGGCGAATCGCATCTGCTGGAAATCGACGCGCCGGCGGATCTTGCGCGCTACATCCTGCGCAAGGGCTCGATTGCGGTGAACGGCGTGTCTCTCACCGTCAACGCGGTGGATGGGACGCGCTTCGCGTTGAACCTGATCCCGCACACGCTTGGGGCGACCACCCTGAAACACCTGCAAGCCGGCAGCCGGGTCAACCTCGAAGTCGACATGATCGCGCGTTACGTCGAGCGCATGACGCAATTTGCCAACCCTTCCGACAAAGACTGATCCATGAGCCTCGCCCCCATCCATGAAATCGTCGACGAACTGAAGGCCGGCCGCATGGTCGTGCTGGTCGACGAGGAAGACCGCGAAAACGAGGGCGATCTGGTGATGGCCGCAGAATTCGCCACCCCGGAAGCGATCAATTTCATGGCCAGGTATGGCCGCGGCCTGATCTGTCTGACGCTCACCGACGACCGCTGCCGCCAGCTTGACCTGAAGCAGATGGTGAGCAACAACCAGACGCCGCACGGCACTGCGTTCACGGTGTCGATCGAAGCCGCCGTGGGCGTGACCACCGGAATTTCCGCCGCCGACCGCGCGGTTACCATCCAGGCTGCGGTGAGGAAGGGCGCGAAGCCGGCCGACATCATCCAGCCCGGCCATATCTTTCCGCTGCGCGCGCAGCCGGGCGGCGTGCTGGTGCGCGCGGGCCACACCGAAGCGGGCTGCGACCTGGCCGCGCTCGCCGGACTCGAACCGGCCTCGGTCATCTGCGAAATTCTCAAGGATGACGGCACGATGGCACGCCTGCCCGACCTGATACCGTTCGCGCAGGAACACGGCCTGAAAATCGGCGCCATCGCCGATCTCATCCACTACCGCAACCAGACCGAGAGCCTGGTCGAGCGCGCCGCCGACCGGCTGATCCAGACCGTCTACGGCGCCTTCCGCCTGCTTGCCTACCGTGACAAGTGCGCAAAGGAAACCCACCTGGCGCTGATCAAGGGCGAAATCCATGCCGACCGCGAAACTCTGGTGCGCGTGCACGAGCCCTTGAGCGTGATGGATTTTCTCGACGTCACCGGCGGCGGGCATTCCTGGCCCATCCTTGGCGCGATGGAACGCATCGCCGAATCGCAGTCCGGTGTGCTGGTGCTTTTGCACCGGCCGGAAACCGCCGACGCCCTGCTCGACCGTATCGACCCCGCCCCGGCCGTGCTGCGCAAACTCGATCTGCGCGACTATGGCATAGGCGCACAGATCCTGCGCGACCTCGGTGTCGGCAAGATGAAATTGCTGGCCAGCCCGCGCAAGATGCCGGCGATGGATGGTTTCGGCCTCGAAGTCACGGGCTATCTCGACAAAGCCTGAACAGGAGAACACGCATGGGAAACAGCAGCGACATCAACGAACTCGACCCCGTCTACAACGGCCGCGGGCTCAAAATCGGCATAATCATGAGCCGCTTCAACAAGGCCATCTGCGAAGGTCTGCTGTCAGCCTGTGAAATCGAGCTCGCCCGCCTGGGGGTGGAGAAGGAAGATAGCCTGTTGGTCGACGTCCCCGGTGCGCTCGAACACCCGCTCGCCCTACAGAAAATGGCGCAGTCTGGCAAATACGACGCCCTCATCGCCATCGGCGCGGTGGTGCGCGGCGACACCTATCATTTCGAGGTGGTGTCGAACGAATCCTCGCGCGGCATACTCGATGTGCAACTGGAAACCGGCGTTCCTATCGCCAACGCCATACTCACCGTCGACACCGAAGAGCAGGCGCACGCGCGCATGGCCGAAAAAGGCCGCGACGCCGCGCGCGTCGCCGTTGAAATGGCCAACCTGCTGAAGCGTCTGTGAACGTCATGACAAACCTTGCGCTTCCGGCGATGAAACGCACTGCCGCCGTCTTCCCCGTACCGACCGTCCCCCGCGCGCGCGCGGATCGCGCCCTGCCCAAGGGTTCGTCCGGGTTCAGTCCCGCGGCGCGGGGTTCGCGCTGATGGCGGGCTCGCGCAGGCTTGCCCGTGAATTTGCCCTGCAAGGCCTCTACGCCTGGCTGGTCGGCGGGGCCGACGTCACACTGATCGTCGCCAACCTCATGGACGACGACCAGTTCAAGCGGGCGGACGAAGCCTATTTCCGCACCCTGATCCACGGCGTACTCAAAGAGGAAGACCTGCTCTGCGCGCACCTCGTGCCGCTGCTCGACCGCGCGCTCGCCGAACTCTCCCCGGTCGAGCGCGGCATTCTCCTCATCGGCGCCTACGAACTCGTTCACTGCCCCGACGTCCCCTTGCGCGTCGTCATCAACGAAAGCGTCGAACTCGCCAGGAAATTCGGCGGCACCGACGGCCACAAATACGTCAACGGCGTGCTCGACAAGCTGGGGCGGGCAGTGCGCACACTGGAGGCCGGAGGGGCTAGGGGCTAGGGATTGTGTGGCGCCACGTTTCATGAATTCATCCAAGCGCGGCAATACCGCACATTCCCTCGCTAACCCCTAAATCCTGACCCCTGCCCCCCCAAATGGAATTCGACCTCATCGCCCGCCATTTCACCCGGGCCACGCCCGGAGCGGTGCTGGGCGTGGGTGACGATTGCGCGCTGGTGGCGCCGACAGCGGGCATGCAGCTCGCGATCACCTCCGACATGCTGCTCGAAGGTCGCCACTTCATGCCGCAGGACAGTCCGGCCGGCCTCGGTCACAAGTCGCTGGCGGTAAATCTGTCCGACCTTGCGGCGATGGGGGCGACGCCTCGCTGGGCGACGCTTTCCATCGCTCTTCCGTGTGCGGATGAGGCCTGGCTCGCGGCGTTCGCACGCGGTTTCTTCCGCCTCGCCGACCAGTACGGGATCGAACTCGTCGGCGGCGACACCGTGCGCGGCGCGCTTGCGTTTGGCATTACCGCGATCGGCGAACTGCCGGTGGGACTGGCGCTGCGGCGCGATGGCGCCCGCGTGGGCGACGACGTATGGGTGTCGGGCACGATCGGTTCCGCCGCGCTGGCGCTTGCCTATCGCCAGGGCCGCCTGTTCATGGAGCAGATCGACGCCGCGAAGCTGCTGCCCGCCCTATATTTGCCGACGCCGCGTCTTGCGCTCGGCGTCGCCCTGCGCGGCATCGCCTCCGCCGCCGTCGACGTTTCCGATGGCCTGGCCGCCGACCTCGGCCATATTCTCGAACGTTCACAGGTCGGCGCGGTGATCGGCTTCGCCACGCTGCCCCTGCTGCCGGCGGCGCATGCCTATCTGCATGAGGCGGTAGCGCGCGACTGCGTGCTGGCCGGCGGCGACGACTACGAGCTTTGTTTCACCGCGCCCGCCGAACGGCGCGCCGCCGTGCTCGCCGCCGCTGCCCACGCCGACACCCCGGTGACGCGCATCGGCCGCATCGTCGCCGACCCCGGCCTCGTCGTCGTCGATGCGGACGGCCGCCCCCTCCCCCTCGCGCGCACCGGCCATGACCACTTCGCGGCCTGACCTCGGGTTTGTCCTTGCGCACCCCGCGCACCTGGTCGCCTTCGGTTTCGGCGCTGGTCTTGCGCCCAAAGCGCCCGGCACCGTCGGCACCCTGCTGGGTCTGCCGCTCTACGGGCTGATCGCGGCTGGCGCGCCCGACCTGGCGAACCGGCTCGCACTCGTTGCCTCGGCCTTCCTGTTCGGCATCTGGGTCTGCGCGCGCGCCGGGCGTGCGCTGGGCGTGGCCGACCACGGCGGCATCGTCTGGGACGAGATCGTCGCCTTCGCCCTGGTGCTGCTGTTCACGCCGCCGGGCCTGGCCTGGATTGCATTCGCCTTTGTCCTGTTCCGGTTTTTCGACATCCTCAAACCCTGGCCGATCCGCTATTTCGATGCACGCCTGAAGAACGGCTTCGGCGTGATGTTCGACGACTTGCTGGCGGCCGGTTTTGCAATCGCGGTTCTGAAAGGCGTGGCATGGCTCGCGTAAGCGACGACGAATTGCACGATCTAGCGATCCAGCTCGGCGACAAGCTGTGCGCACACGGCTGGATGCTCGCCACCGCCGAATCCTGCACCGGCGGCTGGATAGGCGAAGTGCTGACCGCGATTCCCGGCAGTTCGGCCTTTTACGAACGCGGCTTCATCACCTATGCCAACGCCGCCAAGGTCGAACTGCTCGGCGTGCCCGCGGACACCCTCGCCGTTCACGGCGCGGTCTCCGAGGAAACCGCGCGCGCCATGGCGCACGGCGCGTTGATGAAGAGCCCGGTGCACGCCGCGCTGGCCGTCTCCGGCATCGCCGGCCCCGGCGGCGGCAGCCGCGAAAAGCCGGTCGGCATGGTGTGCTACGGCTGGGCACTCCGGAACGGCACCCTGATGTCGTCCACCTGCCGCCTCGACGGCGACCGCGAGGAAATCCGCTCGCGCGCCGTGGCGGCAGCCTTGCGAGGCATGATCGAGTTGTTGGAATAAACCCGGATTGTCCATTAGCCATTTTGCAGTCCCGGAATGATCGGTGGATCAGACGCGTTGGCCCAGAGACCGGCGAACCAGGCTGTAGGTCGGCAACACCTTGCCGACATCCCGGCCATCCCACGGTGCGTTGCGGCGGGAAGGTATTCCCGCCCTACGTCGCTATTTCAAACGATGGATGTCAACCAGCTTTACGATGCTTCCACACGATGCGGAACGGAAGCCATAATCCCAACAACAAAAATGCTAAAAACCACCAGTGATCTTTATTGTCACGAGCAATCCACTCGCCGCGTCTAATTTGGTACTGATTAAGCATTTCCCCATTTTTTTTAATCTTGATTTCGTAAACTTGATCGATAAAAAAATGAGGTTCTTTAATTGTTGCTATATGAAACCCTTGCTGATACCAGACAGTCACTTCAGACCCAATGTAAGGCTTAAGCTTAATTAAAGAGTCCATTGATGCGCCGAATTCAAGGTGATCGCCGGAATCGAGCTTCACCTCAAACAACTGTGGGCATCGGTAGCAATCAGTGATATTTACCAGTACGCCAGTCGTCTTATGCATGGCACCCAAAGGAATAGGCGCGGTCATGTAATCGTCTATCAAAGAAGCACTCATAAGTGGTATCAGTAGGAATATCCCGACCACATAGGACAACAGCGTGGCGAATCGGGTTTTCCACTTATCTTTTCCCGGTGGATACGGTCGCACAAACGCCGCCTGCCAGAAATTCGACGCCTTCAGCCTCACCCATCTACCCGGTATTTCGGGGTGGTTCGGCCCCGCGCGCTTCGTTTCACTTTTCATGCAACCAACTCCCATTCATCCGCATTCGCCACAATCTCCACTCGCGCGCACCCTCTCATTGAAGCGCTCAAGAACCGTCAGCTTGTCGAGCCATGCAACATAACCAGCACTGCCATTGGTCACGCCAGCAAAGTTGACGGTCAGCGCATGTCAGAACCAAAGGGGTTAGCTTGAACCAAAGCAAAGCAAAGCAAAGGGGTCAGCTTCGCAATACTTTTTTCATCCATCATTTTTCTCATTCTCACTTGCTCAAAACCCAAAATCCGTCTGGTCTTTCGTGTTGCCGGGTTGTTGCGATTGCCCTGCGGGTCGTCCCGGTCGCTTCTGGGTACGACGAACGCCCGCCGCCGCACATATCTTGTCGCCAAATCGACCATGACCCAGCGGTTGCCCCTGCGACAAGGCAAGTCGAATATCGCTCAACGCCGCTTCATCCAGTTCGCTGCGAAATAGCGCCCGATAGGCAGCTTGCCGGTCGACATCATTCCGTTCCATTGCGAAGTAGCGAGGGTGCGGCGTGATGCGCGCATCGGCCTGGCCAAGGCCGTTGTGCCGATAGCTGCTCCAGCGGTATTGGCCGGGGTCTTGCACCATGCCAACACGAACGGGATTGAGTTCGATGTAGCGCATGCAGGTGAGCAGGTAGGTTTCGGCCGACGCCGGTCTTGCTCTGGATGTTGCCGAGGGCGTCGTAGGCGAGGTCTTCGATATGGGTGGCGCCGTCAATCCAGGTTTCGACGCGGGTCAGGCGGTTGAGGGCGTCGTAGTAGTGGCTGCGGGTATAGCCTTCGCTGGTGACGGCCTGGAAGAGTTTGCCTTTGCCGGCGGTGTGGCATATATGGGAACACGATTATAATCGACCCTGTATGTTTGCCCCCTGTGGCTCTTAGGCGCGATTGATATCGTGTCTGAGAATCATCTAGCCGACCTCCCACCGCTGTGAGGCGGAGGAGTAAAAAGCGAAGTGCGAACTTTGTCTTTTTCACTCAAAGGAGGCCGAGATGAGATTCTGTGGCATAGACCTGCATTCGAACAATAGTGTTGTCGTGGT
>CAZOVQ010000083.1:0-7625 GCA_964583195.1 uncultured Thiobacillus sp. | reverse complement strand
GGCGCCGACCGGAGATTTGGTGCCTTCGATATTCACGGCGCGCACCGATTCGACCACGCCCATTTTCACTTCATGAACCACGCGCGCCTGTTCGCGGCTGTAGTCCTTGCCGCCGAGGCCCGCGGGGCAACCGGCGAGTAGCATCGCTGACGCGGCGAACAGCGCGGGCAGCACGAGTCGGGTTTGCATGATGGATTTCCTCTGGAATGGAGCGGGCTCAATTATCCTGAAAACCGCAGTTGGACGTGGTCGAGTGTGCGGTTTCCAGGATCATAGGCCGCGCCGAGCGGCAAATGTTCCGCGGCGCGGCCTGTGTTTCACAGCGTCTGGTTGAATGCGGCATGCAGCCGCGCGGCGATGTCGTCCCGGCTGGGACGGTGATTCTGTCCGCCGCGGGATTCGATCTTGATCGCGCCCATGACGCTTGCGAGCTGGCCGGTTCTTTCCCAGTCCCAGCCTTCCGCGATGCCGTACAGCAGGCCGGCGCGGAAGGCGTCGCCGCAGCCGGTGGGATCGACCAGCGCGCGCGCGGCGACGACGGGGATGTCGAGGATGGCGCCGTCGGCGTGCAAGCGCGAGCCGGCTTCGCCGCGCGTCACCACCAGGCATTTCACCCGTGCCGCCAGCGCGGCGAGGTCGAGTCCGGTTCGCGCCTGCAACAATTCGGCTTCGTAATCGTTGAGGGTGACGTAATCGGCCAGATCGACCATTTCCAGCAGCTCGTCGCCCGAGAAGAGCGGCATGCCCTGACCGGGGTCGAAGACGAAAGGAATGCCCGCGGCGCTGAACTGGCGGCAGTGATTCAGCATGCCTTCGCGGCCGTCGGGCGAGACGATGCCAAGACCGATATCCTGCACCGCCGAGACATCGTTCTCGTGCGAGAAATTCATGGCTCCGGGATGGAAGGCCGTGATCTGGTTATCGGCGAGATCGGTGGTGATGAACGCCTGCGCGGTGTAGGTGCCGGGCAGGTGGCGGATCGCCTCGCGGCTGATGCCCAGCGCGTCGAGCCGCTCGGCGTAGGCGCCGAAATCGTCGCCCACCGTCGCCATCACCACCGGATCGCCGCCCAGCAAATCGAGGTTGTAGGCAATGTTGCCCGCGCAGCCGCCGTATTCGCGCCGCAGTTCGGGCACCAGGAAGGAGACGTTCAGCATGTGTATCTTGTCCGGCAGGATGTGGTGCTTGAAGTGATCCTGAAACACCATGATCGAGTCGAAGGCCAGCGAGCCGCAGATGAGTGTGCGCATGAGGAAGGGGCCTGAAAATGTGGCCTGAAAACGACAGCGGCGATTATACGCGGGCCGCAAACCGCCGATTTCACCGAAGATTCATCGCCCTGACCGGGATCGGTCATGCAGGTCGGCCAGGCTGCGCGCATGAACACGCGAAGCAGTGCGCTCCTGTGGTCGATTCCTGCCGTCCTGTTTGCCGGTGATGCGCTGGCGTGGGGCCTGTATACCCATGTCCATTTCGCGCAACTGCTGCTCTGGGCGGTGCCGCTGCTCGACCCGACGCTGCGCCGCGCCGTGCGCCGGTTTCCGCAACGCCTGGTGGCCGGTGCCTGCCTGCCCGACCTCGCGCTGGTCGGCAAGACCGCCGGCACGCACGCTTTCGACGCCAGCCACCGCTGGGAAACCGCGCAGGCGCTGCTCGATCAGGCGGGCGATGACGAATCGCGCGCCTGCGCGGTCGGCGTCATGAGCCATCTGTGGGTGGACATCATCGCGCACAACCACTTCGTCCCCGCGCACGAACATCTGTGGTGGAACGTGCCTATGCTCACGCACGCGGCCTCGGAATGGGCGATGGATAGTCATGTCGCGCGCCGCGCACAGACATCGGGGCAGGCGTCCGCCAACACCGCAGTGGCTCCGGTGCACCTGCCGCCCGCGACCTTGCTGCGCGCCGACGCCTGGCTCGTCGATTACGTCGCGGGCAATTTCCGATGCACGTCCGGCGTGGCACGGCGCGCCATCGGCCAGCTCGCCTGTGCCGAACGCCTGTTGCGCCAGAGCCGCCTGCCGAACCTGCTGCACGGCGCCGGCCGCCTGTTCGACCGCGCACTCGCGGCGCGCTTCGATTACTACGTTCAGGAAACGACCCGCCGCCTGCCGCAGATCAACCGGGTACTCGCGGGCGAGGCGCCGGCCTGGCTTGCGGATCCACCGCCCGCGGCGGTGGCGCGAGCACGCATCGCCGCGCATGCGCCCGAACTGGTGGCGTGCCGCCTGCCGCTGCCCGGCGATCTGTTCGTCGCCGACAGCCCCCGGACCGGGTGAAGAGACGGCCCGTCCGCGGGTTCGACCGGGCGTATGGCCGTGCTTGCGGCCGGTGTGTTGGCGTGATGGCGGCTGTCAACCCTGCCGTGTCTGCGCCCTCTGCCCGCAATGCCGCTGCAGGCGATGTTGATGTGATTCGGTAGTCAATTCCCGTGGGTTAAACACGGGTTCTTGGCTTAAATAGCCTTACAAGTGGGCTTGGTCGGGTGTGATTCGCTCATCCAGCAATTCCACCCAGTGCCGCACCTGCACATGACTGCCCGATTGCAGGTGCGTGAGGCAGCCGATGTTGGCGGTGGCGATCACACTGGGCTTTCCGGCGTGCAGGCTGGCGAGCTTGCGGGTTTTGAGTTCGATGGCAATCGCCGGCTGCAGGATCGAATACGTGCCGGCCGAGCCGCAGCACAGGTGTTGGTCGGCCACCAGGGTGAGTTCGAAGCCGCAGGCGACGAGCAGGGATTCGACGCCGCCACCGAGTTTTTGCCCGTGCTGGAGCGTGCAAGGGGGATGCCAGGCGACTTTTGGCGTGAAAGGTGGGGGGTGAGGGGTGGGGCGTGCGTTGGGGGAGAACAGGCGCATCAGGGCTGCGCGTTCGGCGGTGAGCACTTCGGAAATGTCTTTCGTGGCGGCGGAAATGCGCGCGGCCTTGTCGGCGTAGGCCGGGTCGCGGCGCAGTAGCCAGCCGTAGTCCTTCACCATCACGCCGCAGCCGGAGGCGGTCATCACGATGGCTTCGACGCCGGCGTCCAGGTGCGGCAGCCAGGCGTCGATGTTGCGCCGCATGGCTTCGATGCCCGCGTCGTGGTCGTTCAAGTGATGCGCGAGTGCGCCGCAGCAGCCGGCGCGGGCCTCAACGATGAGCGCGATGCCGATCCGGTCGAGCACGCGCGCGGCGGCGGCGTTGATGTTGGGTTTGAGGCCGGGCTGCACGCAGCCTTCGAGCACCAGCATTTTCCGGGCGTGGCGCGGCACGGGCCAGGCGCCGGCGGATTCGGCGGCGGGCACCTTGTCCTTGAGAAAGCCGGGCAGGAAGCCGCGTGCGGCCTGGCCGAGCTTGAGCGCGGCGTTGAACAGCGGCGGGTTCGACAGGCCGCGCTTCAATGCGCTGCGCTTCAGCGCGTCGCCGGCGTTGCGGCCTACCGCGTGTTCGACCACGGCGCGGCCCACGTCGAGCAGCTTGCCGTACTGCACGCCCGAGGGGCAGGTGGTTTCGCAGTTGCGGCAGGTGAGGCAGCGGTCGAGGTGCAGCTGTGTCTTGCCGGTCGGCGTCGCGCCTTCGAACACCTGCTTCATCAGGTAGATGCGGCCGCGCGGCGAATCGAGTTCGCTGCCTAGCACCTGATAGGTGGGGCAGGTGGCGAGGCAGAAGCCGCAATGCACGCAAGCGCGCAGCACGCTTGCGGCCACTTCGCCTTCGGGGGTGCCCTGGTACTGGGGAGCGAGGGTGGTCTGCATGGTCAGAACTCGGGAGCCAGCCGGCCGCGATTGAAGACGCCGTGCGGGTCGAAGCGCTGCTTCAGGTTGTGGTGCAGCGCGGCGAGCGCGGGTGCGAGCGGCGCGAAGTTGCCGTCGATCAGGGCATCACCGCGGAACAGTGTGGCATGACCACCGTGCCGGCTGGCCGCTTCGCGCAGCAGGACGGGCGCGGCGTCGGTCGCGAGCCAGCGCACGCCGCCGCCGGCTTCGATCCACTGCGCGTCGCCCAGGGCCAGCGGTGCGGCCGCTGGATTCACCGCCAGTCGCCACAGCGGACGCTTGTCGAAGAAGGGCGTGGCCTGGTCGCGCAGGCGCTGCCAGAACCCGTCGGCGTCGTGCAGGGGTTCGCCGCCCAGCTTCGCCTGCGCCGCGCGCACCGCCGAGGCTGCGCCGGACAGCCGCACGGCGAGAAGCCCGGCGTGCCAGCTCGTACCCGACAGCGGCAGCGGTCGGCCGGCCCATGCGTTCATCCGCCGGATCGCCTCGGCTTCGTCGCATTCGAACTGCAGCGACGTTTCCGCCGCCGGGCGCGGCAGCACCTTGAGCGAGATTTCGGTCAGCATGCCCAGTGTGCCCAGGGCGCCGGTCATCAATCGCGACACGTCGTAGCCGGCGACGTTCTTGATGACCTGGCCGCCGAAGCGCAGCGCCTGTCCGGTGCCGTCGATGAGGCGGGCGCCGAGCACGAAGTCGCGCGCCGCACCGGCATAGACGCGGCGCGGTCCCGAGAGTCCCGTGGCGATGGCGCCGCCGAGCGTGCCCGCGCCGCCGAAACGCGGCGGCTCGAACGGCAGCATCTGGCCGCACTCGGCGAGCAGCGCCTCGATCTCGGCGAGCGGCGTGCCGGCGCGCGCGGTGAGCACCAGTTCCTGCGGCTGGTAGTCGACCACGCCCGTCAGCGGCGTGGTGTCGAGCGGCTCGCCGGTGGCCGGGTTGCCGTAGAAGGCCTTGGAGCCGTGGCCGCGGATGACCAGCAGATGATGATCGGCGTGCGCGGCGCGGATGCGATCGATGAAGGCGTCCAGCATCAGAACCTCGGCAGCTCGGGATGTTTCAACTGCCCTGCATGCACGTGCATGCGGCCCCATTCGGCGCAGCGGTGCAGTTCGGGCACGGCCTTGCCGGGGTTGAGCAATCGACCCGGATCGAACGCGGCCTTCACGTCGTGGAAACGCACGAGTTCGGGCGAGGTGAACTGGGTGCACATCTGCTTGATCTTTTCCACGCCGACGCCGTGTTCGCCGGTGATGGTGCCGCCGACCTCGACGCAGAGTTCGAGGATGCGGCCGCCGAAATCCTCGGCCTTTTCCAGTTCGCCCGGCACGCTGGCGTCGAACAGGATGAGCGGATGCAGGTTGCCGTCGCCGGCATGGAACACGTTGGCGACGCGCAGGCCGCATTCGGCGCTCATCCCGGCGATGCGCGTCAGCACATGCGGCAGTTGCTGCCTGGGAATGGTGCCGTCCATGCAGTAGTAATCGGGCGAGATGCGGCCGACTGCCGGGAAGGCGGCCTTGCGGCCGGCCCAGAATGCCAGCCGCTGCGCCTCGTCCTCGGCGGTGCGGATCTCGGTCGCGCCGGACGCGGTGAGCACGCTGCGCACGGTGGCGATGTCGTCCGACACCTCCTCGTTCACGCCGTCGATTTCGCACAGCAGCAGGGCTTCCGCCATCGGGTAGCCGGCGTGGACGAAGGACTCGGCGGCCTCGATCGCGAGCCGGTCCATCATCTCCAGCCCGGCGGGAATCACGCCGGCGGCGATGATGTTGCCGACCGCCGCGCCGGCCTTGGCCACGTCGTCGAAGGCGGCGAGCACCACCTGCGCGCGTTCGGGACGCGGCAGCAGTTTCACCGTGACCTCGGTGACGACAGCGAGCATGCCTTCGGAGCCGGTCAGGAGCGCCAGCAGGTCGTAGCCCGCCGCGTCCGGCGCTTCGCCGCCGATTTCCAGCAATTGCCCGTCCACGGTGAACGCACGCAGGGCGATCACGTTGTGCACGGTGAGGCCATATTTGAGACAGTGCACGCCGCCGGAATTCTCGGCCACGTTGCCGCCGATCGAGCAGGCGATCTGCGAGGAGGGATCGGGGGCGTAATAGAGGCCATACTGCGCGGCGGCCTCGGAGATGGCGAGATTGCGCACGCCCGGCTCGACCACGGCGATGCGCGCGAGCGGGTCGATGGTCTTGATGCGGTTGAGCCTGGCCAGCACCAGCAGCACCGCGCCGTCGACCGGCAAGGCGCCGGCGGCGAGCCCGGTGCCGGCGCCGCGCGCGACGACTGGAATTTTTTCCGCGTGGCACAGCTTGAGGATGGCCGCGACCTGCGCTTCGTTCTCCGGCAGCACGACCACGTCGGGCGTGTTGCGGTACACGGACAGGCCGTCCGATTCGAAGGGCACGCGGTCCTCGCGCTCGATCAGCAGGCAGTGCGCGGGGACGAGGGCGCGCAGGCGGGTGATGAAAACCGGGCTCAACATGGGGGGATTCGGCGGCATGCGTGCAGGTGCCGAGTGTAGCCGGGGAGGCTGGCTATCGGCAAAGCCGATCCCCAACTATGCTGTCGCATCGACCCCGTTTCCTGGAGACGACCATGCCAGCCATCCTCGGCATCCACGATGCGCCGCGCCCGCACTGGGTCGGCGACGGCTTTCCCGTCCGTTCGCTGTTCGAGTATTCCAGCCTCGGCAAGGAACTGAGTCCCTTCCTGCTGCTCGACTATGCCGGGCCCGCACGCTTTGCGCCGACGACGCGGCCGCGCGGCGTCGGCGAGCATCCGCATCGCGGCTTCGAAACCGTGACCATCGTCTACGCCGGCGAAGTCGCGCACCGCGACTCGACCGGACAGGGCGGCGTCATCGGCCCCGGCGACGTGCAGTGGATGACGGCAGGCGCCGGCATCCTGCACGAGGAATTCCATTCCGAGGCCTTCACCCGCGCCGGCGGCGACCTGGAGATGGTGCAGCTCTGGGTCAATCTGCCGGCGCGCGCCAAGCGCGTGGCGCCGGGCTACCAGGCCATCGTGTCGGCGGCCATTCCCGCGGTGCCGCTGCCCGGGGCGGCGGGCAGCGTGCGCGTGATCGCGGGCTTGTACGCCGGGCACGCCGGGCCGGCGCATACGCACACGCCCATGTGGGTATGGGACGTCCGCCTTGCGGGCGCGGCGACATTCGATCTGCCCGCCGGCTGGAACGCCGCCCTGGTCGTGCTGCGTGGCCACGTGCGCATCGACGGCGCGATGGAGGCGCACGATGCGCAGCTGGTGCGCTTCGACCGCACGGGCGGTCCGCTGTCCATTCGGTCCGAAGGCGAGGCCCGTCTGCTGCTGCTCGCCGGCGAGCCGCTCGACGAACCCATCGTCGGCTACGGCCCCTTCGTGATGAACAGCGAAGCCGAAATCGCCGAAGCGATCGCGGATTTCAACGGCGGCCGCTTCGGCCGCATGCCGGATCATCGTCCGGACAGCCTGCGGTAAGCCTCTGTCAGCGCGCCATCGCCGCCGACGTTGCCGGGGAAGATCACCACCGGCATCTGCGGCAGGCGGTGGTCGGCCGGCGTCTGCACCACGGTCACGCCGGGCAGGATCTGGCCCAGCACGCGCGACGCGGTGAGCGCGAGCCCCGACGACAACACGTCGTTGGAGGTGATGCCGCCCTTGCTGACGAGATAGCCCAATGTCGTCGGAAGATTGCGCACCACGTCCATCAGCGTGGCCGACACGGCTTCGCCGAAGGCCAGGCGATCGGCCGTACCGGCGAACTGGCGTTCGCCGCGGCTGGTAAACACCACCGGCGTGAGGCCCTGCGCGTGCGCATGGGCGACGCTGGCGACGAGCGCGGCGGCGACGGCGGCGCGTCCTTCGGGCAGC
>CAZOVQ010000082.1:0-7643 GCA_964583195.1 uncultured Thiobacillus sp. | reverse complement strand
ACCGGCAGATCGAAGCCCTGCGACGCGGCCCGATCGACCACGAGCATGACGTGCACGCCGGTGTCGATTTCGGGATGATATTCCGGCGGCTGCGGCACGCCGTGGAGCCGGTCGAGTTCGGGCAGAAGTTTCGCCAGCGCGCCGCAGTCGCGCAGCACGGCGAACATGCGCGAAGGCCGGGCTTCCATGAGGCCGCGCGCTAACTCTTGCCAGACGCGTTCGGGCACCAGCGCATCGACCTCGCCCGCTTCGACCATGCGCCGCATCAGGGTCAGCGTTTCCGGGGCCACGTGAAAATCGACGAGGCGTGCGGCGAAGCGAGCGACCCGCAGTATCCTGACCGGGTCTTCGGCGAAGGCATCGCTGACATGGCGGAAGATTTTCGCCGTCAGGTCGCGCCGGCCGCCGTGAGGATCGACGAGATTGCCTGCTTCGTCCTCCGCCATCGCGTTGATGGTCAGGTCGCGGCGAATCAGGTCTTCTTCCAGCGTGACTTCGGGCGCGGCGTGGACGACGAAACCCTTGTAGCCGCGTCCCGACTTGCGTTCGGTGCGCGCGAGCGCGTATTCCTCATGGCTGACCGGGTGCAGGAAGACGGGAAAGTCGCGGCCGACGGGCTGGAAACCCAGGGCGACCATCTCCTCGGGCGTGGCGCCGACGACAACGTGGTCGCGGTCGGATACCGGCAGGCCCAGCAGACGGTCGCGCACCGCGCCGCCGACGACGTAGGTTTTCATCACCGGCTAGCGGCGCGCCCGTTCGCGGAATAACTCGTAACGCGCGCGCGGCGTGTCCGCGTTGAGATAGCCGGGGGCGACGGCCTCGAGGGCGACGGGTTCGAAGGCGAACACCGACGGCCACGGGCCGGGGCAGACATTGTCGCTGCACATCGCAAAATAGTTGTCGCGCGTCATGAGCTTCTTGCCGGGCTTGAATTCCATGGCCCAGGCCTGAAAGTACGAGGGCCATTTGCCCAGCGGGAGGATGCTGCGGCGCTTGCCGATCACGCTGCCGACGTATGCGATCAGTTCGTGCAGGGTATAGGCCTTGGGGCCGCACAGATCGTAGGTCTGGCCGAAGGTCGCCGGATTGTCGAGACTGTCGGCGAAGGCGCGGGCGACATCGTCGACGTGTACCGGCGCGAAGCGGGTGTCGGCGCTGGCCAGCGGCAGAACGGGGAACAGTTTCAGCAGACGGGCGAACAGGGAGAGGAAGGAATCGCCACGCCCGAAAATCACCGAAGGCCGGAAGAGCGTTACGTTGAGACCGTAGCCGTGAACGAATTTTGGGCCATTCAAGTACCAGTTTTCATGTTCACGGTGCCGCATGCCCGTCTCGCGCACCAGCGCCTCGGCGATGCCCTTGGAACGCTGATACGCGGAACGCGAATTGGCATGCGCGCCGAGCGCGCTCATGTGCAGCAGACGATGCACGCCCGCCTCGTTGCAGGCGTGGGCGACCTTGCGCGCGAGTTCGATGTGTACTTTCTGGAAATCGCCGCGGCGCGCATCCGGGCGGTCGACGCGGCCGACCTTGTCCTCGTGCAGGATGCCGACCAGGTTGATGACCGCGTCCATGCCCCGGAACTGGCGTACGAGCTCGTGTTCGTCGTGCACGTCCGACTCGACGACCTCCACGGTCGGCAGCAGGATCAGCTCCTTGGCCGTTTCGCGGCGGTGCGTCAGAACGCGCACCATGAGACCGCGCGCGGCCAGCAGGCTGACCAGATGGGTGCCGACGAAGCCGGAGCCGCCGAGGATGCAGATGCGTTCGATTTTCATGGAGTGCTGTAACCGGATGGGGAACCGGACCGATTCTAAACGGCGTCCGCCTCGGGTTCCAGTGTGTGGGTAACCGTCAGACTGAAGCGGATTCCGGCAGGGGTATGCCCGCTGCCGACGCCGTTCCGATGTTGCGCGGGTATTTTCATGATCTATATCTCGATGTAGATTTGTGCGTTCACCCCTGCAAGGAGATGTTCTCATGGCTTGCCAGGCTCGGCCGGTCCGCCTCGACCGCGTCAATGCGGCGCGCATCGGCGAGGTGCATGCATGAAGATCGGCGAAGCCGCGCAACGGGTCGGCGTGTCGGTTTCCACCTTGCGCATGTATGAACGGCGGGGCCTGATCGCCGCTGCGCGCTCGCCGGGCGGCACCCGCCACTATGGCGAAGAAGTGCTGGAGCGGCTCCAGGCCATAGTCGGCCTGACCCGTGCCGAAGTGGCGATCGATGATCTCGCGGCGCTGGCCCGGGTGCGGCAACACAAAACGACCGGCAACGCGGCCGGTCGCAGGGTCGAATCCATACTGCTGGAAATGGAAGCCGAGCTGGCGACCCGCATCGAGATATTCCAGGCTGCACGCGCAGACCTGCAACAGGCGCGCGAGCGTCTGGCCGGCTGTCACGGCTGCCGAAAGCGGGCTGCACGAGATTCCTGCGCTGGCTGTGTTGTGGCGGACGCACTCCTGGAAACCCATGTCATGCGCGTGGTGTGGGACGAAGGCGGTGCAGCATGAACATGGACGTGGCAGTCACCTACCGGCGAGAATGGCAGGACGGCTATGGTGCACGCGGCTGGAAACTGGATGTCTCGCTCGACGACCCTGAAGTGATCGCGTCCACGGTCGAGACCGGGCTGCGCCTGCCCACCTCTGTGCTGATCCACGACATTCTCGATCATCACTTGTGCGGGTTGGCGCTGAGCGGCCACCGCAACGAAGCCATCGCCCTGCATCAGCTCGCCCTGCGTACCGGAAGCGACCCGTCTCCGGATCTTCAACAGATGGTGGACGAAGACCTGATGCACGGTGGCGTGGTAGGCGAGCCGATGCGAGCCTTCCTGCCCGCAGCGCTGCGCGAATTGCTGCCGGTCGGGCTGGACGACAACCAGGCCATCGCCCGATACCTGGTCGCCAAGCTGGGACGCGAAGCGCTGCGCCAGTCGCTGGTGAGGCATATGCTCGACATTGGCCGGGACGCGGCTGGGACGGCGCAGAAGCATTACCGGAATACCGGCCTCGATTACGCCCGGCGCGGTGCATTGGGACTGGCGCTTCAGGGGCTGCTGGCACGTATCGACGACCAGGCCGTGAGCGAGAATTGGGACGCAGCCCGGGGCAGTTTCATGCTGGCCGACAGCCACTGCGCCTTGCGACTCGACCGGCCGCAAACGGTATGCCTTGAGACCCCCTACTGAGTCCCCGCTGCTTGACCTGTCCCGCAACGCCGCCATCGTGCCGTCGCGGGTCGGCATCATGGCGCCAGACGCGGCGCCGAACGTGATTCACTGACCAGGCGTTCGGAGGGTCGGGTTGTCAAGCTGTGACGGGCTGTCAGCTTCACGCGTCGTGGACGGGAGAATGCGCGGCGGGACGATGCCGAGCCGGTCTTTCAGCAGCACCGACGGCTGGCCGAAGCGGGCCGCATAGTACATGGCGTTGCTCATGACCTTCTTCACGTAATCCCGCGTTTCGGCGAAAGGTATCGTTTCGATGTAAACCGCCGCTTCCATCGCTTGCGTGTCGCGCCAGCGCTGCGCGCGCGAGGGGCCGGCGTTGTAGGCGGCGGTCGCCAGCACGGGCGAGCCGTCGAGGCTGGCCTGTATGTGTCCGAGATAATAGGCGCCGAAACGGATATTGGTCGCGGGGTCGTGGATGTCGGTCGAGCGGAAACGCGTGACGCCGAGTTGCCGCGCGATCCAGCGCGCGGTGGCGGGCATGATCTGCATCAGGCCTGCGGCGCCGACGCCGGAACGCGCCACGCTAATGAATCGGCTTTCCTGTCGCATCAGGCCGAATATCCAGGCTTCGTCGAGACCGTTGTCGCGCGCGGCTTCGCGCGCCAGGCTGCGATATGGCGCGAGAAAGCGCAGATCGAAATCGTGCAGTTCGCGGGTGCGTTCGGCAGTGTGGATCGCCCGGTCGTACCATTCGGCACGGCGCGCCAGTTCGGCGGCGGCGAGCAGTTGCGCGTCGGGCAGATTGCGGATGCTCCAGTTCCATTCCGCACTGGCTTCGCTGCGCAGGCCCAGGTCGAGAAGTGCCAGCGCACGGGCGATGCCGGGCTGTTGCGTCACCGCGTCCATCGCGCCGTCGTCGGGCCTGTGGGCAGCCGGCGGCGTGCTCAGCACCGGGCCAAGTTCTTCCTGTGCGAGCTGGCCGTAATAGTGATGTTCGCGGGACAGGGCGAGCAGGCGTGGCATGGCGGCCGCACGGGCACCGGTCGCCAGGTAGGCGCGTGCGCGCCAGTAGCGCCAGACGGCCTGTTCGCGCACGCTTTCGCCCAACTGGTCGATCACCCGACCCACGGTTGCCCAGTCGCCCGCGCGCAACGCCGCGCGGATCCACCATTCGCGCTCTGCATCGCCGATGGCAAACGGCCCGGCCCTGGCGAACCAGTCCAGTGCCACGGGTTCGTGGCGGCGCGCGGCCTGGGTGGCGAGTCTCGCCCAGGCCGCCTGTGTCTCTTCTGCCGTGAAACGCTGCGACCAGGCATCCAGCGCGCTGGCCGCGGCGTTTGAGTCGGTGCGCGCCAGGCGGTCGAGTGCGAAGAGCGCAATCTCCCGGTTACCGCGCCGGCCGGCATCGAGCCCGTCGGACAGCAGGCGGGCCGGATCGCGCAGCGCGCGGTCGAAAAGCGCCGGCGCGGGCTGCTGCCCGGGCGGCAGGACGGCCGACACGCGGCGTGCAACGCCGGGATTGCCGGCGAGAAGCGCCAGTCGCAACCGCCGCCATATGTCCGCCTCGCCGATCAGGCCGGCCGCGATCAATTGCGCGAAGAGCGGATCGCAGGCGGCGGGCAGGTCGCGTCCGGTGAACCAGAGCGCGACCGCATCGCGCATGTGCCGGGCGTCGCCCTGCGCCTGTTCGGCGCGCCAGGCATAACAGCGGTGTGCAGTGTCGGGCTTTTCCAGCGCGGCGTATTCGGCGAGATAGCGCGTCCAGTCGCCGCGCGCCCCCAGCGATTTCAGCCAGTCCGCGCGCAGCAGTTCGGCGGTGCGGCTGCCGACATGGCGGGCCAGATAGCCTGCGACGCGCGCGTCGTCGCTGTGCGCGGACAGCATCAGTTGCCAGAATTCGACATAGGGTTTCAGCAGGTGGCCGGCGGGTACCTCGCGCGCAGCGCGTTCGACGAGCGCGGGTTTCTTCTCAACCCAGGCCTGATGGGCCTTGAGGACGGCGGCATCGCCGGGAGCGGCGGCCGCGGCCGCGGCCGCGAAAACGAGTAGCGAAACCAGACAGAATTGCCGAAACATGGGCGCGAGCGTAACACGCATGCCGACGCGCGCAACGCCTGCGAATCCACTATCGAGTCTTCCGTAACGGATGGCCTGTCATCCCGGCACGTCAGCAACGCTGGCGGTGTCGATTGCATCATCCGCATCCTCGCAGGCTTTGGTCTCATTTTCTGGGCGCTGGCGGCCCCGTCTGGGTGTGGATTGGCCTCGTACCGCTCGCCACCGGGATTTTCAAGTTCTGTCCGGCCTACAGCCTGATCGGCATGAACACCTGCGGCACGAAAAAATAATTCAGGCGAGAAACAGCTTGTAGGCAGGATTGCGGGATTCGTCCCAGTACCGGTAGCCCAGCCCGTCCAGGAATTTCTGGAAGCTGGGCTTTTCCTTTTCCGGCACCTGGATGCCGACCAGCACGCGGCCATAGTCGGCGCCGTGGTTGCGGTAGTGGAACAGGCTGATGTTCCAGCCCGCGCTCATGCTTTGCAGGAACTGCATCAGCGCACCCGGACGTTCCGGAAATTCGAAGCGGATCAGCACTTCGTTGACGGCCTCCGGAGCGCGTCCGCCGACCAGGTGGCGCACGTGCAGCTTGGCCATTTCGTTGTCGGTGAGGTCGATGGCTTCGAGACCGTGCCGGGCGAGCGTTTCGACCAAGCGCGCGCCCTCGCCCGCGCCGGGGACCGAAATCCCGACGAAGACGCGCGCGACTGCCGGGTCGGAGTAACGGTAGTTGAATTCGGTGATGTTGCGGGCGCCGAGCAGGCTGCAGAAGGCCTTGAAGCTGCCCGGCGTTTCCGGGATGGTGACGGCGAGCACGGCCTCGCGCTTCTCGCCCAGCTCCGCACGTTCGGCGATGTGGCGCAGGCGGTCGAAGTTCATGTTGGCGCCGGAGGCGACCGCGACCAGTGTCTTGCCACGGAGTTTGTCGCCGGCGATGGCGGCCTTGAGCCCCGCCACCGACAGCGCACCGGCCGGTTCCAGGATCGAGCGGGTGTCCTCGAACACGTCCTTGATCGCCGCGCAGATCGCGTCGTTGTTGACGCGGATGATCTCGTCCACGTACAGCTGCGACAGGCGGAAGGTTTCCTTGCCGACCTTCTTCACCGCGACGCCGTCGGCGAAGATGCCGACGCGCGGCAGCGTGACGCGCTCGCCCTTGCACAGCGAACGCGCCATCGCGTCGGCGTCCTCGGGTTCGACGCCGACGATCTTGATCTCGGGACGCAGGCGCTTGATGTAGGCGGCCATGCCGGCGATGAGTCCACCGCCGCCGACCGGGATGTAGACCGAGTGAATCGGCCCCGGATGCTGGCGTAAGAGTTCCATCGCCACCGTGCCCTGACCGGCGATGACGTCGGGGTCGTCGTAAGGATGGACGAAGGTGGCCTTGGCTTCCTTCGCCAGTTGCGTGGCGTGGGCGCAGGCCTCGTCGTAGTTGTCGCCGTGCAGGATGACCTGCGCACCGCGCGCGGCGACGGCGTCGACCTTGATCTTCGGTGTCGTCGCCGGCATCACGATGGTGGCCTTGACGTCGAGCCGCTGCGCCGCCAGCGCCACGCCCTGCGCGTGGTTGCCCGCCGACGCAGCGACCACGCCACGCGCGAGTTGCGCAGGCTTGAGGTTCGCCATTTTGTTGTACGCCCCCCGGCACTTGAACGAGAACACCGGTTGCAGGTCTTCACGCTTCAGCAGAATGCGGTTGCCGAGCCGGCCCGTAAGATTGTGCGCGGCATCCAGCGGCGACTCCACCGCCACGTCGTAGACGCGCGAGGTGAGGATGCGTTCGAGATAGTCGTCGGGCTGGCTCATGACCGGGTTTGATAAATGGCTGGGATGCCGCTATCTTAGCTGGCTACTCGAAACGGACGAAGACATCATGACGCAAGACGAAATGAAGCAGGCCGTGGCACGTGCCGCGGTGGAATACGCCAAAGGCGGCATCATCGGCGTGGGCACCGGCTCGACCGCCAACTATTTCATCGACGCGCTGGCCGAGGTCAAGGGCCGCATCGACGGCGCGGTGGCAAGCTCCGAAGCCACCGCCGAGCGCCTGAAAAGCCACGGCATCCAGGTGCTGGATCTGAACAGCGTGGGCGAACTCGAAATCTACGTCGACGGGGCCGACGAAATCACCGAGCACTTCGCCATGGTGAAAGGCGGCGGCGGCGCGCTGACGCGCGAAAAGATTGTGGCCGCGTGCAGCAAGCAATTCGTCTGCATCTGCGACGAATCCAAGCTGGTCGGCGTGCTCGGCAAGTTTCCGCTGCCGGTGGAAGTGATCCCGATGGCGCGTTCCTACGTGGCGCGCGAGCTGGTGAAGCTGGGCGGGCAGCCCCGCCTGCGCGAAGGCTTCACCACCGACAACGGCAACCTCATCCTCGACGTGCACGGTCTATCCATCGTCGAC
>CAZOVQ010000081.1:0-7657 GCA_964583195.1 uncultured Thiobacillus sp. | reverse complement strand
CTGCCCCAACCCGCGCCCCGGCCCGAACCGGCGAAAGCCGCGCCCGCTCCCGCGCCCCGGCCCACCGCCAAGGAGGCGCCGCCGCCCAGGGCGCCGGACATCGCGCTGGACAAGGCGAAACAAGACAAAAAAGCCGAAGCCGCGCGGCTGGAACGGCTAAAGGCCATGCAGGCCGCCGAAGAAGCGGCGCTTGCCGAAGCCGCGCGCGCCGAGGCCGATGCCGTCAAAAGGGCGCGCGACAAACTGCTCGCCGAGCAGAAGCGGCGCGATCTGATGCGGCAGATGGAAGAGGAAGAACTGATGCAGCGCATGGCCGACGAGGAAGCATCGAGCGAGGCGCGACAGATGAAGCAGGCAATGGCGGATGCGGCAGCGAAGCGCCAGCAGGCCGAGCTGGCGCAGGCGGTCGGCCGCTACCGCGATCAGATCAGCGCCAAGGTGCGCGGCAACACGCGCCTGCCGAACGGGCTGCTGGGCAACCCCGAAGTGCGTTTTCTGGTGAAGCTCCTGCCGACCGGCGAAGTGACCGAAGTGATGCGCGTCAAATCCAGCGGCAATGCGGCCTACGACGAAGCAGTCGAGCGCGCGATCCGCAAATCCTCGCCGCTGCCCCTGCCGACGGAACGCGAGGCGCGCGCGGCATTCGTGCCGGAACTTTCCTTCGTCCACCGTCCCAAAGAGTGAGCCGCCTGCTCCGAAGTTGAGTCCAGGCGCGCCTTCCAGGGCGGGAACCGTCATCTGGTCTATGGTAGACTGACCCGGCAATCAGGTTTTTTCGTTCGAGATCGCTTTTTCATGTTGCGTGTCGTCCTGCTGTTCCCGATGTTGTGCCTGTCGCTGCTGTGCGTGCCTTTCGCCGCGCGCGCCGCGATGGAAATCCAGGTGATCGGCGGCGCCGCCAACAAGATCGCCGTGGCGATGGTGCCTTTCCGTTCCGCGCCCGGCCAGCCCCAGCCTGCGCTCACGCAGATTGCCGGCGACGACCTCAACCGCAGCGGTCAGATCAAGCTCGTCGACACAGGCGGCACGGCGCCCCCTTACGAGCCCGCACAGGTCGATTACGAAGCATGGCGCGGCAAGGGCGCCGAAGCAATGGTGATCGGACAGGTGATCGCACTGCCCGGCGGCCGTTTCGAAGTGCGCTTCCGGCTGCTCGACGTCGTTCGCCGCACCCAGCTTGCTGGCTACAGCTACAACATCGCGCCCGAGCAGTGGCGCGCGACGGCGCACCAGATTGCCGACATCGTCTACGAGAAACTCACCGGCACCCGCGGCGTTTTTTCCAGCCGCATCGCCTACGTGCAGAAACAGGGCAAACGCTTCGAGCTGCGTGTGGCCGACGCCGACGGCCAGAACCCGCGCACCGTGGTGCGCTCGGCCGAGCCGCTGATTTCGCCCATGTTCTCGCCGGACGGCAGCCGCCTCGTCTATGTCTCGTTCGAGGACAGGAAGCCCGTCGTCTACGTGCAGTCTCTCGCCGACGGCAGCCGCCGCAAGGTGGCCGCGTTCAAGGGCTCGAATTCCGCGCCCGCTTGGTCGCCGGACGGCAAGCGGCTCGCGGTCGTGCTGACGCGCGACGAGGCGTCGCAGATCTATCTCATCAATGCCGACGGCACAGGGCTCAACCGCCTGACGCAGGGGGGCAACATCGACACCGAGCCGGTGTTTTCGCCGGATGGCCAGACCCTCTATTTCACTTCCGACCGCGGTGGCAGCCCGCAAATCTATCGTGTGCCCGCAAGCGGCGGCGATCCGAAGCGCGTCACCTTCGGCGGCAACTACAACGTCTCGCCAGCGATCAGCCCGGACGGCCGCCACCTCGCCTACATCGGCCGCGACGAAGGACGCTTCCGCGTCGTTCTGCTCGAACTCGCGTCGGGGCAAACGCGCGTGCTGACCGACACCGCGCGCGACGAATCTCCGACTTTTGCGCCCAACGGCCAGTCCGTGCTCTACGCCACCGTGCAAGGCGGGCGCGGCATACTCGGCACCGTGACGCTCGACGGCAAGACGCGCGCGCGCCTGTCCGAGTCGGGCGTCGACGCGCGCGAGCCCGCCTGGGGGCCTTGAGCTCATTTACACCAAACCGAATGCAGGAGCTGCGATGTTGCACCGAACCCTATTCATTTCCCTGCTGACGCTGCTCGCCGGATGCGCCGGCACGAAGCAGGCGACGGTCGAGCCCGCAGTGGTCGGAACCGGCGCCGCTTCCACAACCCGACAGGCTGCGGAAGCGTCACCTGTGAGCGCCGCGGAGGCGCTTGCCCTCACGGCGCCTGCCGCGTCGCCGTCCACGTCTGCCGAGGCGCAGATGGAACCCTCGCCGGCGCTGGAGGTGACCGATGCAACCCGCAGCGACACCGTGCCGCCGCCGGCCCGGCCTGCTTCCAATCCCTTCTCCGACCCCTATCAGTGCATGCTCGCCTGGGCGAAAGGCATACAGGATGCCTTGCAGCCTCTGGCACATACCGCGCAAGCCTGCGATACGCGCACCGGTCAACCCTGACGCCTGCCACCCATACATAAAGGAGAGTGACAATGTACAGAATTCTGGGCCCCATCCTGCTGGCACTGTTCGTGTCGGCTTGCAGCACCACCAAGGGAACCGAAGCCACGGTCGAAGATCGTACCGGCGGCCAGACGGGCACCGCCACGTCCGCGGCGAGCGAAGCGCAAGGCTCGGCAAAGGCCGGCGCCGGCGCCGCCGAAACCACTCCGCTGGGCGCATCGGGCGTCGCTGGCAGCACGCTCGACGGCAGGCAGATCGACGGTGGCAGCGGCAGCTTCGTCGGCGACGACCGCAAGAACCCCGCCAGCCCCCTGTCCAAGCGCAGTATCTATTTCGATTTCGACAGCTTCGTGGTGAAGGACGAATACCGCCTCGTGCTCGAAGCCCATGCAGGCTATCTCCTTGCCAGAAAGGACGCGCATGTGATCCTGCAGGGCAACACCGACGAACGCGGCAGCCGCGAGTACAACCTGGCGCTGGGACAGAAGCGCGCGGAAGCCGTGCGGCGCGCGCTGGCCCTCCTGGGCGTGTCCGACGCGCAGCTCGAAGCGGTGAGCTTCGGCGAGGAAAAACCGCGCAAGGAAGGCGACAGCGAAGAGGCCTACGCCGAGAATCGCCGCGTCGACCTGGTTTACACGGACGAATAAACCGCCACAATGTCCCGCTTGCGTCGTTTGGCACTGGCACTGGCGCTGGCCTGGGCGGCGCCCGCATCCGCCCAGCTTCTGGGAGGCGGCACCGCCGAGCTCACGCGCCAGGTGCGCACCCTGCAGCAGCAACTCGAAACCCTGGACGCGCGTCTGGCGCGAATCGAGGCGGGCCAATCGAACCAGCAGTTGCTGGAGCTGCTGAAGGAAGTCGAAACACTCAAGGCCGAAGTTTCCAGGATGCGCGGCGAGGCCGAAGTCCACGCGCATCAGATGGACAGCCTGGGCAAGCGGCAGAACGACCTCTACGTCGATCTCGATCAGCGGCTGGGCGAACTCGCCAGGCAGGCACAGGCAGTCAAACCCGCGCTCGCGTCGACGCCCGCGACGCCGGCCGAACCGGCCACCCCCCCCGTGTCCGTGCAGGCGCAGCCCGGCGTCCCGACCTCTGCTAGTGAAAAGCCCGCCGAAGCAACGCCCGCCGCTGCACCCACTGCCACGGCGGCGCCCGCGCAAGCTGCGCCGCAACTCGATCCACTGGTCGAATCGCGTACCTACGAGGCTGCGCTCAATCATTTCCGCGAGGCCGATTACACCGCCGCGATCACGGGCTTCAAGGGCTTCCTCAAGGCCTATCCCGACAGCGCCCTGGCACCCAACGCGCAGTACTGGATCGGTTATTCTTATTACGCGCTCAAGGATTACAAGGCTGCGCTGGCGCACCAGCAGAAGCTCGTCGCGGCCTATCCCGGCAGCGCCAAGGTGCCGGACGCGCTGCTCAACGTCGCCACCAACCAGATCGCGCTCAACGAACTGGAGGCCGGCACCCGAACCCTGGAAGAACTGGTGGCCAGGCATCCCGGAACCAACGCCGCAAAGCTCGCCAGCCGCCGGCTTGCCGCGCTGAAATGACACCTCGCATCAGGCCGGCCGGATAAAGCCTTGGACACATACGGCCATCCGGACGCCGGCAAGCTCGGCGGGCAGTCGCTCACGCTGCGCATCACCGAAATCTTTCTTTCCCTGCAGGGAGAAACCCGTCGCGTCGGCCTGCCGACGGTTTTCGTCCGGCTGGCCGGCTGTCCGCTGCGCTGCCGCTGGTGCGATACGACCTACAGCTTCCAGGGCGGCGAAACCGTCGCACTGCCTGTGCTGCTGGCTCGCGTGGCCGATTACGGCGTATCCACCGTGTGCGTCACCGGCGGCGAACCACTGGCGCAGAAAAACTGCCTTGCGCTCCTCGCCGCGCTCGCCGACGCCGGCCATTCGGTCTCGCTCGAAACCAGCGGTGCGCTGGATGTGTCCGCGGTCGACCCGCGCGTTTCCCGCATCGTCGACATCAAGCCGCCGGGCTCCGGCGAAGCGGCGCGCAACCGCTGGGAAAACCTCGCGCATCTGAACCCGCACGATGAAATCAAATTCGTGCTGGCCGACCGCGCCGACTACGAATGGGCGCACGCCTGCCTCGCCGAAAGACGCCTTGATGCGATCGCTCCGGTGCTGTTTTCACCCGTTGGCGGCGAACTCGCGCCCGCGCAACTCGCCGAATGGATACTCGCCGACCGCCTGCCGGTGCGCATGCAGGTGCAGTTGCACAAGATTCTGTGGGGCAATCGTCCGGGGATATGAGTGCGCGCCCCGCCATCGTCCTGCTCTCCGGCGGTCTCGATTCCGCCACCGTGCTCGCCATCGCGCGCGAGGCCGGATTCGCCTGCCATGCACTGAGCCTCGACTACGGTCAGCGACACAAGGCCGAACTCGCCGCCGCCGCGCGCGTTGCGGCGAGCCTGGGTGCGGTCGAGCATCGCGTCATGCGGCTGGGACTCGGCGAAATCGGTGGTTCGGCGCTCACCGACGCCGCCATCGCCGTGCCCGAAACTCCGACCCCGGGCATACCGGTCACCTACGTTCCCGCCCGCAATACCGTCATGCTCGCGCTGGCACTCGCCTGGGCCGAAGTGCTCGGCGCGCGCGACCTGTTCATCGGCGTCAATGCTGTCGATTATTCCGGCTACCCCGACTGCCGCCCCGAATTCATCGCCGCCTTCGAAACCCTGGCGAACCTGGCGACGCGGGCCGCTGCCGAAGGTGAGGCACTGACCGTGCACGCGCCGCTGCAATGGCTCGCCAAGGCGGACATCATCCATCGCGGCATGGCGCTGGGCGTCGATTATTCGCGCACCGTGAGCTGCTACCAGGCCGACGCCGAAGGGCGCGCCTGCGGCGTCTGTGACGCCTGCCGCCTGCGTCGCCAGGGCTTCGAGGCGGCAGGCGTCCCCGACCCCACCGCCTATCAGAAAAACCGCATGTAGTTTTGGCCTATTTGTACAAGCCTGACTGCGGGAGCAGAATCGACGGGCCGTAACATTGCCGCAACCAATAACATATTTTTTTCGGGAGACGCGTACACATGGAAGGAATCGACCTCATCAGCCAGGCCCTGACCGCATTGGGCTGGGATGCCCACGACGCAAACGTCAAAGTGCGCACTGTCGCCTGGATCGGTTTTGCACTCGCATTCGTCTTTGGCTACATCGGCAACCGCACCCACTTCTGCACCATGGGCGCCGTATCCGACATCGTCAACATGGCGCACTGGGATCGCATGCGTGCCTGGATGCTCGCCGTCGCCGTCGCCGTCATCGGCACCAGCACCCTCGTCTATTTTGGCCAGCTCGACGTCTCGAAAACCATCTACACCGGATCGAATTTCTACTGGCTCGCCGCGCTCGTTGGCGGCCTCACCTTCGGCGTCGGCATGACGCTCGCCGGCGGCTGCGGCCAGCGCACCCTGGTGCGCCTGGGTGGCGGCAACCTCAAATCCGTCGTTGTTTTCCTCTTCATGGGCTACGCCGCGCTGGTCACCCTGTCCGGAATCTTCGGCGCCTTCCGCGTCAACGTGCTGCAGGCCGAACCCGTCACCGTCTACCTCGACGGCATGCAGACCCTGCCTGCGATCCTGGGCTTGCACACGCCCGGCGGCACCCTTGCCGTGGGACTCGCCATCGGCCTGGCGATGCTGCTGTTCGTGTTTCTCGATAAAGAATTCCGCGCCAATACCGATAACATCCTTGCGGGCATTGTGATTGGCCTGATCGTGGTGGTGGGCTGGTACGTCACTGGCCGTTTCGGATTCGGGGAAGACCCCGACACGCTCGAAATGGTCTATCTCGGCACCAACTCCCACCTCGCCGAATCGATGACCTTCGTCGCGCCGCTCGGGTACACCATGAATCTCTGGGCCTACTGGACCGACAGCGCGACCATCGTCACCTTCGGCGTCGCCAGCGTCTTCGGCGTGATCGTCGGCTCGCTGGTGTATGGCGTGACGCACAGAACCTTCCGCTGGGAAGCCTTCAACTCCCCGCAGGACATGTTCCGCCACATCGTCGGCGCCATCATGATGGGGTTTGGCGGCGTCACAGCGCTTGGCTGCACCATCGGCCAGGGCGTCACCGGCATCTCGACGCTCGCCGTATCGTCCTTCATCGTGCTGGCCTCCATCGTTGCGGGTGCCGCCATCACCATGAAAGTGCAGTTCGTGATGATGATGCGCGAAGGCTGAAAAACCACAGTCTTCGCAAGAATTTACACGGCATGGTCCAAATGGACCTTGCCGGCGGGCGTACCGCTTGTTACGGTCTCAGACAGTCTACGGTCGAAAGGACAGACATTGAAAACGTGGTTCAGCGCCCTCTGTTTCGCCTTCCTGTCGGCCTTTGCCGTGCAGGCGCAAGCGGCCAAGGCCGTCGACTTCCAGTTCGTCGACAGCAAAGGCAAGACCATCCGCCTGTCCGACTATCGGGGCAAGTGGGTGCTCGTCAACTTCTGGGCCCCCTGGTGCCCACGCTGCAAGATGGAATTCCCCGAACTCAACGACCTCGACGCCCGTAACGACTTCGTCGTCATCGGCGTTGCCATGGACTACGGCATAGACGAAGCCTCCGTCTACACCACCATGCAGCGCTTCAACCTGCGCTTCCCCCAGGTCATCGGTGGCAGCCGGCGCGACCCCGCCAGCCCCGCGCTCCAGGTTGGCCCCGTCGACTACTACCCCACCTCCTACCTCTACGCCCCCGACGGTGAAATCGTCATGTTCGTGCCGGGCATCATCAGCAAACAGAAAATCCTCGCCTTCACCGACCAGTACCAGCCCGTCGTCACCCCGGCAGTGGCGCACACCGCGCCCGCGGCGCCCGCCTTCGCAGGCACGAAAAAAGCCAGCCTGAAAGAACGGACCAAACCCGCCAGCACCGCCGGCAAAAAAAAAATGACCACCGTATATTGAAGCCCTGAGCCGGACGGCCGCAGGCGAATCGAGACAAGGCGGGCTTACCGCCTTTTTTCGCGCACGCCGCAGCAAACCCCTCCCGCCGGGCTTTACCCGACACACGGGCTTCAGCTATAATCTTCGGCTTCGCGGATGGGCAGCAGCAGCTTCATCCCGGGTCGGTAGCTCAGCCGGTAGAGCAGCGGACTTTTAATCCGTTGGTCGCGAGTT
>CAZOVQ010000080.1:0-7895 GCA_964583195.1 uncultured Thiobacillus sp. | reverse complement strand
GCAGCGGCTCAATATCGTCGGCAACAAACTGCGCGGTTGGTCGGACACCAGCACGAATACGGTATTTAACGGCGGCTCTTCGAGCACCTTTAACAAGGCATTGGCGGCAGCCGGATTGAGCCGGTCGGCGGGGTCGAGCAGCACCACGCGGCGGCCTGCACGGTAAGTCGACAGGCGCACGAAGCCGAGCGCTTCGCGCGCCTGTTCGACTTCGATGGCAGTCGCCATTCGGGTTTCCCCTTCCCGGCTGGTCTTCTCCCGCAGTCCCACATGCAGGAAATCCGGATGCGCGCCGGTCTCGAACCAGTGGCAGGCGGAACATTCGTCACAGGCCGACCCATCGTCCCGCGGCGCTTCGCACAACAAGGCTTTCGCCCAGGCCTCCGCCAGTCCCTCTTTGCCGGTGCCGCGCGGCCCGGTCAGCAGCAGGGCCTGCGCAGGCCGGGTCCGCGTCGCCAGCAGGCGCTTCCACGCAGGTTCCAGCCAGGGAAACGGCGCGTTCATGTGAGATCTTGCAGCAGGCAAGCAATTTCGGCCTGCAATGGCTCTATCGCCTGACGCGCGTCGAGCACGCGGATACGCGCCGGTTCGGCGCGTGCGCGGTCGAGGTAGACGCTGCGCACGCGGTCGAAAAAGCTGTCGGCTTCGCGTTCGAAACGGTCGGCCGCGCGCGCCGCCGAGCGGCGCGCGCCGGCGACTTCGGGCGGCACGTCGAACAGCAGGGTGAGATCGGGTGTGAAGCCTTGCTGCACCCAGTTTTCCAGCACGGCGAGACGCTCGGTCGGAATGCCGCGACCGCCGCACTGATAGGCGTAACTGGCGTCGGTGAAACGGTCGGACAGAACCCATGCGCCCCGCGTCAATGCCGGCAGAATCAGTTCGGCGAGATGCTGGCGGCGAGCGGCGAACATGAGCAGCAATTCGGTATCGGCGTCCATTTCGCGTTCGAGCAGCAGTGCGCGCAGGGTTTCTCCGAGCGCCGTGCCGCCGGGTTCGCGGGTGACGACGACCTCGTGTCCGCGCGCGCGCAGAGTATCGGCGACGAAACCGAGGTGCGTGCTCTTGCCGGCGCCGTCTACGCCTTCAAGGGTGAGGAATCGGCCGCGTGTCGTCATCGCTGGTAGCGGTTGACCGCACGATTGTGCGCGTCGAGGGTGGCGGAAAAAACGTGGCTGCCGTCACCGCGCGCGACGAAATACAGTGCATCGGTTTTCTCCGGATGCAGTGCCGCGTGGATCGCCGCTTCGCTCGGCATGGCGATCGGCGTTGGCGGCAGGCCGGCGCGAGTGTAGGTATTGTAGGGCGTGTCGCGTTCGAGATCGACCCGGCGCAAGTTTCCGTCGAAACGATCGCCGAGGCCATAGATGACGGCGGGGTCGGTTTGCAGGCGCATGCCACGCTCGAGACGATTGATGAACACGCCGGCAATCAGGGGGCGTTCGAAGGCGGCGCCGGTTTCCTTTTCAACCAGGGAGGCCATGATGAGCGCCTCGTAAGGCGTGCGATATGGCAGGCCTGGCGCGCGCGCTTCCCAGGCTTGGTGGAGCTTTTCGCTTTGCAGACGGTAGGCGCGGCGCAGCACCTCGATATCGGACGAATGCGGCGCGTAAAAATAAGTATCGGGGAACAGCAGGCCTTCGAGCTGGCGCTCTTTGGCGCCCAGGGCTGCGAGCAGCGCGGTTTCGTTCATGTCGCCGCTGTCGTTTTTCAGGAGCGGCTGTCTGGCAAGCACGGCGCGTACCTCGCGCAGCGTCCAGCCCTCTATGAATCGCACCTGCGCCTGCGTCACTTCGCCCTGTTCGAATTTCGCATACAGTTGCAGCGGCGTCAGCGGCCCTTCGAACCTGTAAAGGCCCGCCTTGAGCGCCCCGCCCTGTCCTGTCAGGCGGCCCAGCAGGCGAAACAGCCAGGGATGATCGATGATGCCTTCGCGGGCCAGCATGGCGGCAAGGCTGCGCAAGTGCATGCCGGGCACGACATGGACGGTTGTCGGCAGGGCGGCCGGTGTCAGCGGCCGGGTGGCATACCAGGCCAGCCCGCCGGCCGCCGTCAGCGACGCCAGCAGCAGTGCTGCGATCAGCGTTTTAATCCATGTCTTCATGTAGGGCCGTTTCGAGACGCGCGCGCCAGCCTGCTTCGGGCAGAACCCGTGCATCGAGCCTGGCGATGCGCCGCACGCCGATGAGACTGTTGCAGATCAGGACTTCGTCGGAAGCGAGTATAGCGGCTGGCGGCTGGCGTTCGAAGCGGACCGGGATCGCCCGCCGTGCGGCTGCACGCAGCAGGCGTGCGCGCGTCACCCCGGCGACGCCGCTTGTGCTCAATTCCGGCGTGCACAGGTGTTCGCCCTTCGCCCAGAACAGGTTGCTTTGGGTGCCGCCAACGACCATGCCCTCGGTGTCGCACAGCAGGCCCTCTGCGATTTCCGGGACATTCCATTCCGCGCGGGCAAGCACGTTTTCGAGGCGGTTCAGATGCTTGATCCCGGCCAGTCGCGGCTGTCTGGCCAGTTGCAGACGGCACCAGCGGGCAGCGAGATCGACCGGCGCACCCGGCAGCGCATGCGGCGGCAGCGGGGTGGCCATCACGATGCGGGTGCCCGGCCCGCCGCCGGGCGCGTAACCGCGTGTGCCGGCGCCGCGCGTGAGGATGATCTTGATTGCGCAGTCCTTGCCGTACGCCGCCGCACAGGCCTCCGCATGCAAGAGGTCGATATCGGGGCAATCCAGGGCCAGCGCTGCGCAATCGGCGCCCAGCTTGGCGGCGTGATCGCGCCACCAGTGCAGTCTGCCCGCCGTTGCGCGCAGCGTGCGGAACACGCCGTCGCCGTAGGCGAGTCCGCGGTCGCGCACATCGAGCGTATCCGCAGGCAGCCCGTCGACGAGCGTCATGCCGCCTCCAGGGCGCGCAGCAGTCCACGCGCCTTGGCGCGGGTTTCTTCGAGTTCGCGCGCGGCGTTCGAATCGGCGACGATGCCCGCCCCTGCGCGAAAGCTGAGCTCGCGCCCACGCAGCAGAAAACTGCGGATGAGAATGTTGAAATCGAAGCTGCCGTCGTGATTGATATAGCCCAGGCTGCCGGTGTACGCGCGGCGCGGCGTTGCTTCCATTTCGCGGATGATCTGCATGGTGCGAATCTTGGGACAGCCGGTGATGGTGCCGCCCGGGAAACACGCACGCAGGACGTCGAGGACGGCGATGTCCCGTCGCAGACGGCCGTGCACGGTCGATTCGATGTGATGCACGTGACGGTAGCTGACGATGTCCATCAGGGCTGCCACCTCGACGCTGCCGGGTTCGCAGACGCGTCCCAGGTCGTTGCGTTCGAGGTCGACCAGCATGACGTGCTCGGCGATTTCCTTGGGATGCGCTTCGAGCCGGGCGCGCAAGGCCTGGTCTTCCGCGGCATCTTCGCTGCGCGGATGGGTGCCCGCGATGGGACGGGTTTCGAGCCACCCTTCGCGCGTCAGACTCACCATGCGCTCGGGCGACGAGCTGACGATCGACCAGTCGTCCATTCGCAACAATCCCGAGAACGGCGCCGGATTTCTCTCCAGCAGACGTTCGAACAGGGCTGCCGGCTCCGCCTGCGAGGCGAATTCACCACGCCATGCACGCGACAAGTTGGCCTGGAATACGTCGCCGGCGCAGATGTAATCCTGGATGCGGCGCACCCCTTCGATGAAGATTTCCGGCGCGTCCTCGTCCAGCCGAAGCAGCGTGGGCAGCGCAGGCATCTCCACACGCGCGGCACGCAGATCGGCCGCCATTGCCTCGATCAGCGCGTCGCGTCCGGGCTCGGCCATCAGCCAGCAACGCGATGCGGCACGATCGAACAGGATCGCTGCCGGAATGCGAACCAGCCAGACCATCGGGAATCCGGACGCATCTTCGTCCACTGTCGTGCCCGGTTCGAACAGGCCACCCAGTTCGTAGCTCAACATGCCGAGCCAGCCGCCGGAAAACGGCAGCATATCCGGAGCGGAGGTGAATTCCGGGCGCAGACGCATCGCCGGATGCGTGCGCAGCGCCTCGCGCCCGCCGTGGGCGATACGGCTGACCTCTTGAGGGAAAGCAAACAGAATGTCCCAGCCCGATTCGCCGCTGCTGACGAAGAGACCGGGATAACGCCGCGGATTGCTGGCCTGCAGCTGAACCAGGTCAGGCCGGCAGGGCCATTCCCTTATCTGCGGCGCGTTCAAGGCGGGCGGCAGGCGACCTCAGACGCGCTTGAACACCAGCGATCCGTTGGTGCCGCCGAAACCGAAATTGTTCTTGAGCGCGGCATCGATCCGCATCTCGCGTGCGGTATTGGCGCAATAGTCGAGATCGCACTCGGGGTCCTGCGAGTAGAGGTTGATGGTGGGAGGCGAGACCTGATGATGCACGGCCAGCACGCTGAAGATCGCTTCCACGCCGCCAGCGCCGCCCAGCAGATGCCCGGTCATCGACTTGGTCGAATTGACCACGGTCTTGTAGGCCGCGTCGCCCAGGGCGAGTTTGATCGCGTCGGTCTCGTTCTTGTCGCCCAGAGGCGTCGAGGTGCCGTGCGCGTTGATGTACTGAATCTGGTCCGGGTTCAGGCCGGCATCGCGCAAGGCAGCCAGCATCGAACGCCGCGGCCCGTCGGTGGCGGGGGCGGTCATGTGATAGGCGTCGCCGCTCATGCCGAAACCGGAGACTTCGGCGTAGATCGTGGCTCCGCGCGCCCTGGCGTGTTCGTATTCCTCCAGCACCAGCACGCCCGCGCCCTCGCCCAGTACGAAGCCGTCGCGGTCGCGGTCCCACGGACGGCTGGCGGTCGCGGGGTCGTCGTTGCGGGTGGACAGCGCACGGGCCGCGGCAAAGCCGCCCACACCCAGCGGCGAAACCGAAGACTCCGCACCACCGGCGATCATGACGTCCGCATCGCCATGTGCGATCAGGCGGGCGGACAGGCCGATGGCATGTAGCCCGGTGGTGCAGGCGGTGACGACGGCAAGGTTCGGGCCCTTGATGCCGTACTGGATGGAGAGGTTGCCCGAGATCATGTTGATGATCGAGCCCGGAATGAAGAAGGGGGATATCTTGCGCGCACCGCCTTCCATGACGGCAGCGTGCGTTTCCTCGATCAGCGGCAGGCCGCCGATGCCGGAACCGATGTTCAGGCCGATGCGTTCGGCGTTGGCTTCGGTGATCTCGATCCCGGAATCTCGTATCGCCTGGATGCCATGCCGTACTGGATGAAGATATCCATCCGGCGCGCTTCCTTTGGGTTGAGGTACTGTCCCACGTCGAAATCCCTGACCTCGCCGGCAATCTGCGAGGCGAAGGCGGTGGCGTCGAAACGGGTGATGCGGGCAATCCCGCTTTTACCGGCAAGCAGATTGTTCCAGGCTTCCGGAATGGTATTGCCGACCGGGGAGATGATCCCCAGACCGGTGACGACTACGCGACGTTTGGTCAAAGTCGGTCCTTCTCGTTACGGATGGAGCGTTCAGCTCGAGTGGCTGTTGACGTAGTCGATCGCCTGCTGGACGGTGGTGATCTTTTCGGCTTCCTCATCGGGAATTTCGCAGCCGAACTCTTCTTCCAGCGCCATCACCAGTTCCACCGTGTCGAGCGAGTCCGCGCCCAGGTCGCCGACGAAAGATGACTCGTTCTTGATCTCCGCTTCGTTCACGCCCAATTGTTCGGCGACGACCTTGATTACACGCTGTACGTTATCCATTGCTGATCCTCTCTTGTGAAAAAGCTTCGCTTGGGCGAAGCCGATGAAAATGAAACCGAGCGATTCTACCAAAATTTGCTTGCGGCTCACGCCATGTACATGCCGCCGTTGACATGCAGGGTCGTACCCGAGATATAGCCCGCCGCCGGCGAGGCGAGAAAAGCCACTGCCTGCGCGATGTCGTCCGCGGCGCCCAGCCTGCCGAGCGGGATGTGCGCCAGCAGGGCCTGCCGCTGCGCTTCCGGCAACGCCCGCGTCATGTCGGTGTCGATGAAGCCAGGTGCCACGCAGTTGACAGTGATGTTGCGGCTGCCGACCTCGCGCGCGAGCGATCTGGTGAAGCCCATGATACCGGCCTTGGCTGCGCCGTAGTTGGTCTGTCCGGCGTTGCCCATCGCGCCGACGACCGAGGCGATGGAGATGATTCGGCCCTGGCGGGTCTTCATCATCGCGCGCAGTACCGCGCGCGACAGACGGAACACGGATGTGAGATTGGTGGCCATGATGTCGTCCCACTCCTCGTCCTTCATGCGCATCAGGAGGTTGTCGCGGGTGATGCCGGCGTTGTTGACGAGAATGCCGATGCTGCCGAAATCCTTTTCTATGGCCGCAATGACCGTGTCGACTTCGCCCGCATCGGTCACGTTGAGCTTCATGCCGCCGCCTTTGACGTTCGCAGCGGCAAGATAGTCGCCAATCGCCTTCGCGCCACCCTCGCTAGTCGCGGTGCCGATCACGGTCGCCCCGGCCTGTCCCAGTGTCAGGGCGATGGCCTGCCCGATGCCGCGGCTGGCGCCAGTCACCAAAGCAATCTGTCCTTGCAGCATGGTGTCTCTCCTGATGAATTCCGATGATGAATTGAATCTCGGCTGTCATTGAGCCGGTATCCAGGTTCTTGAATGCCGCCTCAATAATTCAGCGCCGCCGCGAGGCCGGCTTCGTCGGCCAGCGCGAGCACCGGCAAACTGTCGTCAATGCGCTTGTTGAGGCCCGCCAGCACCTTGCCGGGGCCGCATTCGATCACACGTTCGATGCCGGCGGCTTTCAGTGCCTGCACGGTCTCGACCCAGCGCACCGGGGTATGCAGCTGCTTCGCCAGCGCCATGCGTATCGCTTCCGGTTCGGCATGCGTCTGCACGTCGGTGTTGTGCAGCACGGGAATCGCCGGCGTGGCAATCGAGATGTCCAGCAGGTGCTTCAGCAGTTTATCGGCGGCAGGCCGCATCAACGAGGAATGCGACGGAACCGAAACTGGCAGCGCCATCGCGCGCTTGGCTCCGCGTTCCTTTGCCAGCGCCATCGCGCGCTCCACAGCGGCCTTGTTGCCGGCGATCACCACCTGGCCGGGGGAATTGAGATTGACCGCCTCGACCACTTCGCCGGCCGCCGCTTCGGTGCAGACCGCACGCACCGCATCATCGTCGAGGCCAAGGAGAGCTGCCATCGCGCCGACGCCCTCGGGCACCGCCGCCTGCATCGCTTCGGCACGGAAACGCACCAGCTTGATGGCATCGGCGAAATCCAGCGCGCCGGCCGCGACCAGCGCGGCATATTCTCCGAGGCTATGACCTGCCAGCAGCGCAGGTGCCGTACCGTCAGATGCCAGCCAGACGCGCCAGGCGGCGATGTCGGCTGCCAGCATGACGGGCTGGGTGTTCACGGTCTGGTTCAGCACCTCGACAGGGCCCGCGGCAACCATCGCCCACAGATCCTGTCCCAGCGCGTCGGAGGCTTCGGCAAAGGTGGCGCGAACCTCGGCCCGGTCGCCCCAGCCCGCCATCATGCCCACCGATTGCGAGCCCTGCCCGGGAAAAACGAATGCAAGTTTCATGTGTCTCTGCGTCAATATCTGAGGAGCACGGAGCCCCAGGTGAACCCGCCGCCGAAGGCTTCCATCAGCACGGTCTGGCCGCGCCGGATGCGGCCGTCACGCACCGCCACGTCAAAGGCCAGCGGCACCGACGCAGCCGACGTGTTGCCGTGCCCCGCCACCGTCGTCACCACGTTGTCCATGTTCATGCCGAGTTTCTTGGCCGTGGCGGAAATAATGCGGATGTTGGCCTGATGCGGCACCAGCCAGTCGATGTCGGATTTCGTGAGGCCGTTGGCTTCGAGAGTTTCGTCGACGATGCGGTCGAGCGTGTTGACCGCCATCTTGAATACCGTATTGCCTTCCATGCGCATGA
>CAZOVQ010000079.1:0-7945 GCA_964583195.1 uncultured Thiobacillus sp. | reverse complement strand
CTACCTACAACTTCGAACACAGCGACGTCGACTTCCTGCTCACCGCCTTCGGCGCACATGAGAAGAAGGCGCAGGAACTGATGGCCGCGCAGCTCGCGTTGCCGGCTTACGAGCAAGTGCTGAAGGCGGCGCACACCTTCAACCTGCTGGATGCGCGCGGCGCGATTTCCGTCACCGAGCGCGCTGCCTACATCGGCCGCATCCGCAACCTCGCGCGCAGCGTGGCGAAGAGCTATCTCGACAGCCGCGCGCGGCTGGGCTTCCCGATGGCGCCGCGTGCGTGGGCGGAAGAAGTGCAGGCGATGCTGGCGAAGAAGGAGGCCGCATGAGCGCGGCACACATGGTTTTCACACAGAGGGAGCAGAGGAAAACATCGAGAGGTTTCTCTGTTGACTCTGTTTCCTCTGTGTTTTATCGCTTCGCATGTATTGCGCGCCAGGACGTCGCATGAACACCGTCAATCTTTTAGTCGAACTCTTCACCGAAGAACTGCCGCCCAAGGCGCTGAAGAAGCTGGGGGAAGCCTTTGCCGGCGCGCTGGCCGAAAGCCTCGTTGCGCAGGGCCTGGCCGAATCAAATGCTGCGGTGGTCAATTTCGCCTCGCCGCGCCGGCTGGGCGCACATGTCGCCAACGTGCTGGCGCGCGCCGCCGACAAACCCGTTTCGACCAAGCTGATGCCGGTGTCGGTCGGTCTTGATGCAGCCGGCCAGCCTACGCCGGCGTTGCTCAAACGCCTGGCTGCGTTGGGGGCCGATGCGTCGGCGGCAAGCAGTTTGCGGCGCGAAGGCGAAGGCAAAAACGAGGCCCTGTTCCACGACAGTGTCGCGCCGGGTGTGACACTCGCCGAAGGCCTGCAAAAGGCCCTGGAAGCCGCGATGGCCAAACTGCCGATCCCGAAGGTGATGACGTATCAGCTTGCCGACGGCTGGACCACGGTCAACTTCGTGCGCCCGGTGCACGGCCTCGTCGCGTTGCATGGGGCCGACGTGGTGCCGATTTCGGTGCTGGGCTTGCAAGCTGGCCGCACCACCCAGGGCCATCGGTTTGAAGCGATACAAGCGACGATCACCCTGCGCGACGCCGACAGCTACGCGCAGCAGCTGCGTGACGAAGGCGCAGTCCTCGCCAGCTTCGCCGAGCGCCGCGCCGAGATCGTGCGGCAACTGCAGGCCGCCGCCGCGCCGCTGGGTTTGGTGCCCGTGGACGACGACGCGCTGCTGGACGAAGTGACCGCGCTGGTGGAAAAGCCCAACGTGCTCGTTGGCCAGTTCGAGGCAGCCTTCCTCGACGTGCCGCAGGAATGCCTCATCCTCACCATGAAGGCGAACCAGAAATACTTCCCGCTGCTGGATGCCAGCGGCAAGCTCACGAATAAATTTCTCATCGTCTCCAACATCGCACCCGTCGATGCCTCGGCCGTGGTGGGTGGTAACGAACGCGTCGTGCGCCCGCGCCTTGCCGACGCCAAGTTCTTCTTCGATCAGGACAGAAAGAAGACACTTGAATCGCGTGTACCGGGCTTGGCGAAGGTGGTGTACCACAACAAGCTTGGTACCCAGGGAGAGCGGGTTGAGCGGGTACGCAGCATTGCCCGGGCGATTGCCGCCGGGCTGGCAGAAAGCGGGATGCAGCCTTACGTCCAAGACGTCGCGCCGCTCGTTGCGTTGGCGGATAAAGCCGCCTTGCTCGCCAAGGCCGACCTGCTGACCGATATGGTCGGCGAATTCCCGGAATTGCAGGGCATCATGGGGCGCTACTACGCCGAGCACGATGGCGAGGACACTCTCGTCGCCGAAGCCATCGAGGATCACTACAAGCCGCGCTTTGCCGGCGACGACCTGCCGCGCAGCGATGTGGGGGTGATCGTTGCGCTGGCCGACAAACTGGAGACGCTGGTGGGACTGTTCGGCATCGGCGAAAAGCCCACGGGCGACAAGGATCCGTTCGCATTGCGCCGTCATGCGCTGGGCGTCATCCGCATGCTGATGGAAAAAAATCTGCCGGTCGGGCTCGACCGCATGCTGGAATTCGTCGCAAAGCCTTTTGGCCGGCTCGATGACGAGGCCCTGCAAGCCCTGTATTTTTTCATCTCCGAACGCCTCGCCGGCCTGCTGCGCGAGCAGGCTTACCGGACGGGCGAGGTGGATGCCGTGTTGTCGTTGAATCCGACCCGGCTGGCCGACATCCCGAAGCGCCTGGATGCCGTGCGCGCGTTCACCGCGTTGCCCGAATCCGACCCGCTCGCTGCCGCCAACAAGCGCGTCGGCAACATCCTCAAGAAAGCCGAAGGCGAGGTAGGGGCAAAGGCCGACCCGGCCCGCTTCGTCGAGGAGGCGGAGAAGGCCCTGTTCGCCGCGCTCGGAGCGGTTGCGCCTAAGGCCGATGCCGCCTTCGAAGCCGGCGACTACACCGGTTCGCTGCAGAAGCTCGCTGCGCTCAAAACGCCGATCGATGCGTTCTTCGACGGCGTGATGGTCAACGTCGACGATCCCGCACTCAAGGCCAATCGCCTGGCATTGCTTAACCAGCTTCACCGCACCATGAACCGGGTGGCGGACTTGTCGCGTCTGGCGGCGTAAACTTTTGGCGGAAAACGGGCAAGGAGTTCGCCATGAAGCTCATCATTCTCGATCGCGACGGTGTCATCAATTTCGGGTCCGACCAGTTCATCAAGTCTCCGGACGAATGGAAGCCCATTCCCGGCAGCCTGGAGGCGATAGGCAGGCTGACGCGCGAGGGCTGGCGTGTGGTGGTGGCGACCAACCAGTCGGGTCTGGCACGTGGGCTGTTCGAAATGGCGACGCTCGCCGCCATTCACGCCAAGATGCACAAGGCGGCGGCGCAGGCGGGCGGGCGTATCGAAGCGGTATTTTTCTGCCCGCACGCGGCCGAAATGGCGTGCGCGTGCCGCAAGCCCAGGCCGGGCCTGCTGCAGGAAATCTCCGCGCGTTACGGCAGCGACCTCAAGGGCGTGCCGACCGTGGGCGATTCGCTGCGCGACCTGCAGGCGGCGGCGAGCGTGGGCGCGTGGCCGCTTCTCGTCAGAACTGGAAAGGGCGAGAAGACCCTGACGGCGGGAGGCTTCCCCGCGAACACGCCCGTTTTCGACGATCTCGCCGCCGCCGTCGAACACCTGCTGGCCGCCGCATGAATTTCATCCGTTCGGCGCTGTTCGCGCTGCTGCAGACCGCGCTCACGGTCTTTTTCGCCATCGCGGCGCTCTTTTGCCTGCCGTTTTCCGCGCATACGCGCTACCGCATCATCACCCGCTACAACCACGCGATGATTTCCCTGGCACGCGTCGTTCTGGGTATCCGCTATGTAATCGAGGGCAAGGAGAATCTGCCGCACAGACCTGCCATCCTGCTGGCCAAACACCAGTCGGCCTGGGAAACCGTGGCCTTTCTGTGTCTGTTTCCTCCGGTCTCGCCGGTCATCAAGCAGGAACTGCTGAAGGTGCCGTTCTTTGGCTGGGGGTTCCGTCTCCTGAACCCCATCGCCATCGATCGCAGCGCGGGGCGCGAAGCCTTGAAGCAGATCGTGGCCCAGGGGCGCGACAAGCTCGCGCAGGGGTTCTGGGTGCTGGTGTTCCCCGAAGGCACGCGCGTGGCGCCGGGGGAAAAAGGCCGCTACGGCATCGGTGGCGGCTGGCTGGCGATGGAAACAGGCGCGCCCATCGTTCCCGTTGCGCACAATGCCGGCGAGGTGTGGCCGAAGAACGCCTTTGTGAAACGGCCCGGCACCGTCACCGTGCGCATCGGCCCGGCGATCGAAAGCACCGGCAAGAGTGCTGCCGAGCTCACGCGCGCCGTCGAGACGTGGATCGAAACCGAAATGACGAGGCTGCCCCCTGCTGTCGCCCGCCAATAACGGGGTGCTTCTGCTCGGCGACGCCAGCGTGCCTTACCGGCTGTGCCGCTCGCGTCGTCGCCGCACGCTGGGCCTGACCGTTACCGCACGGGAAGTCCGCATTCACGCGCCAGTGTGGGCTTCGCGCGAGGAAGTCGAACGCTATGTGATCCGCCAGCGAGACTGGCTTGCCCGCGCCTGGCGGCGCATGCAGGCGTGCGTACCGTGCGAGGACGAGGCGGGCGCGCCCGCGACGCTGCGCTATCTTGGCCGCACGCTGCACGTCGTTGTGCGCCCGTCGTTTTTTCCCGAGCTGCGCCGTCGCGGCGACACGCTGTATCTTTACGCCGAACCCGGCTCCGACCCGCGCGATCTCGTGCGCGACTGGCTGATCCGGCGCGCCGAACGCCTGCTCGCCTGGCGTCTTTACCGGCTGGCACGCAGGTTTGGCCATGCGCCGAGCCGTTTCGCCCTGTCGGATGCGCGCACTCAGTGGGGCAGTTGCACCCGGCGCGGCCATATCCGTCTCAACTGGCGGCTGGTCCAGGCACCGCTCGATCTCATCGATTACGTCGCCGCGCACGAGCTTGCCCACCTCGTTCATCTCGACCACTCGCCGCGTTTCTGGCAACGGGTGGCCGAATTGTGTCCCGATGCCCTGGCGCGGCGCGCTGCGCTGCGCAAGATGGGCGACAGTTTGTTCCGGCTGGAGACCCCCGATTTGTCAGGGGGCCGGTACGCCAGCCCATGAGTCAAGGTGAAACGACATCCGGGGCGGCGATTCGCCATGACCGTTATCCGGGTGCTTGCGCCCCGGCCGGCTATTCCAGAAACCGTGGTGCCAGTTCCCCCAGATTGAAGGCGTCGAGCATTGCCGCCGCCCGCGTCCGGGCGTCCCCGCGCGGGCGGCCGGTGTACGTGGCGACGATCAGCTCGTTTTTCAGCGAATGCTCCCACCCCACCAGTTCGGTCACGCTCACCTGGTAGCCATGCGCTTCCAGTTGCAGGCAACGCAGCACGTTGGTGACGAGGCTGCCGAATTCGCGGGTGTGGATGGGGTGACGCCAGAGTTCCGACAGCAGCGTCTTGCCGAACGAGGCATTCTTGTGGCGGCGCAGCGTGGCGGCAACCTCTGCCTGGCAGCACGGCACCAGCACGATGTGGCGCGCCTTTTTCGTGAAGGCGAAGCGGATCGCGTCGTCGGTCGCGGTATCGCAGGCGTGCAGGGCGGTGACGATGTCGAAATGCTCGGGCAGCGCGTCCGTTCGTGTCGATTCGGCCACCGTGGCGTCGAGAAAGCGCATGCGCTCGAAGCCCAGGCGCGCCGCCAGCCCGCGCGATTTCGCCACCAGTTCGTCGCGCGTCTCGACCCCGAGGATGTGCGCACCGGTGCGCGTCTTCAGGTACAGGTCATAGAGAATGAAGCCAAGGTAGGATTTTCCCGCGCCGTGGTCGGCGAGCGTGAGCGTATTCTGGCGAGCGAACACTTCGTCGATCAGCGGCTCGATGAAGTGGCACAGGTGGTGTACCTGCTTGAGTTTGCGGCGGCTGTCCTGGTTGAGCTTGCCGTCCCGGGTGAGGATGTGCAGTTCCTTCAGCAGCTCGACCGACTGGCCGGGGCGCAGTACGTCGGCCAGCGGGTCGATGTAGGACTCGGGCCGAGCTGCCGAAGATTTCGGGGCGGAGCGCTTCATACGTGGCCGAGCAGGCGCACTTCGCGCTGCGGGTAGGGAATGGCAATGCCGCGCGCGCGGAATGTTTCCACCAGCGCGCGGGCGATGTCGCTCGACGCCGACGGGAAATCCGCCACGGCGGTCCAGGGTTGCACCGCGATGCGCACGCCGGAATCGGCCAGCGCCTGTACGCGGATCGCCGGCGCCGGTTCGGCGAGAATCGCCGGGTGCGCGTCGAGCAGCTCGCGGATCGACGCAAGCGCGGCGCCGAGATCGGTATCGTAAGCCACCGTCACCGTCACATCGAGCTGGCGCAGGGAACCGTAGTTGTGCAGGATTTCGCCGACGATCTTGCGATTGGGAATGACGATGCGCGAGTGGTCGGGGTGGGAGAGCACCGTGCTGAAAAGCTTGATTTCCTCGACTGCGCCTTCCTCGTCGACGATGGAAATGTATTCGCCCACCTTGAACGGCCGGGTGAAGATGATCGTGAGTCCGGCCGCCAGGTTGCCCAGCACTCCCTGCATGGCCAGTGCCACGCCGGCACCGGCCACGCCGAGCCCGGCCAGGAGCGGCAGCAGCTGCACCCCCAGATTCTGCAAGGCCATGACAAGAAACAGCGCCAGCACCGCAATCCGCACGATGCGCGTGAGCAGCAGACGCAGTGTTTCATCGAGCCCCAGTTTGAGCAGCGTCGAATCCACGATCCTGCCGACCCAGCGTCCGACAAAATGGCCGGCGGTGAGAATCAGCAATGCCACCACCACCTTGGGGCCGAACTGGAGGGCCAGGTCGATTGCCGTTCGTTGCGCGTGTTCCAGTGTCTGCAGGTGTTCGTTCATCGTGGCGTCCAGAGGAGAGGGCGTGGCGGAAGGGTAGCAGGGATCAGGCGGCAGGGCTCTACCGGCTGAGCCTCAAGCCCTATAAAATCGCCGTCACACCGGGAACGCATCGTGAGCGTCGTCAACATCTCCTGCTACAAGTTCGTCAGCCTCGAAGACCGCGCGGCGCTCAAGGCCAGCCTCGACGCGCGCCTGCGCGAACTGGGTCTGCTCGGCACCATCCTGCTTGCGCCCGAGGGCATCAACGTGTTTCTCGCCGGTTCGCGCGATGCCATCGACACGGCTGTTGCGCACTTGCGCGCCGATCCGCGCTTTGCCGACCTGGCGCCCAAGGAAAGCCTGTCCGCGGCTGCGCCTTTCCGGAAGCTGCGGGTGCGGCTGAAACGGGAAATCGTCACCATGAAAATGCCGTTGATCCGGCCGGAATCCGGCCGTGCGCCGGCGCTGCCGGTGGCGACGCTGAAAGCCTGGCTCGATCGCGGCTGCGACGATGAAGGCCGGCCCGTGGTCATGCTGGACACCCGCAACGATTACGAAGTCGCCGCCGGGACCTTCGAACATGCCGTCGACTATGGCGTCAAGGCATTCAGCGAATTTCCAGCGCGCTTTGCCGCGCACCGCGACGACTACGCCGGCAAGACCGTCGTCTCGTTCTGCACCGGGGGAATACGCTGCGAAAAGGCCGCTCTCTACATGCAAGCGCTGGGACTCGATCACGTCTACCAGCTCGAAGGCGGCATCCTCAAGTATTTCGAACGGGTGGGCGGCGCGCACTACCGAGGCGACTGCTTCGTGTTCGATGAACGCGGGGCGGTTGCCGCAGACTTGCAACCGGCTGCCGCCCGCGTGCACCGTTGAACGCCGCCCGCGGCCTTATTCGGTCGCCGCGCGGGCGATGGCGGCCTGCATGCCGTCGAGCTTCTTCGCCAGTTCGTCCTTGCCCGGGATGTTGTGCCGGGCGACGATTGCGGCCAGCGTGCCGTAGCTCACCGTCACCTTGCCCGACGCATCCTCGCGCACCAGCGCCTTGAGTGGAAAATCGATCGCCGATTCTGGCATGGCCAGCATGAAAGGCGTGCCACCCTTGGGGTTGCCGAAAAGGGTGACCGTGGCGGGCGGCATGTCGAGGCCGACCTTGCGGGCGCCTTCGGCATGATCGATGCGGGCGAAAATTGTCAGCCCCTTCTCCTTCATGGCGGCTTCGAGACGCGCCTGCGTCTCCTGGAAACCGTGACGACTGGTCAGAGTCTCGATGCCGCTGCCGGCATGGGCTGAGATAGAAAGGGCCATCAGGCCGGAAATGATCCAAGCGTGTTTCATCGTGCATCCTCCCAATTGTTGACGGATGGCCCCGGTGGACCGGGGACAGGCGCGGACCCGTGATGCGGGCCCGCGACCCGCGCAAAGCATAGCAAGATTCTGGCGGTGCGACGCGCGGGCTTATCCCAGGGCCCGTATCGACTGCATCGGCGGCAGGCGCACGATGTGGCGGCTGGTGAGCCAGCCGCTCGCCATCACCAGCAGCGCGCCGGCGGCGGGCAGGGCGAGCCACAGCCAGGGGTGCAGGCGGCCGGGCAGGT
>CAZOVQ010000078.1:0-8007 GCA_964583195.1 uncultured Thiobacillus sp. | reverse complement strand
AGGCCGGCTCATGCGCTGCGAAAGCACCACCTGCATGATGTCGCCGTCGACGATGTATTGCTTGGCGCGCATCACGGCCTGTTTGAACGCCGCTTCGCCAAATTCGGATACGGCCTCGGCGGGCTCGATGCTTTCGGCGCGCGGCGGCGTCAGCGGCTTGATCAGTTTTTCGGCATGCGCGTTCAGACGCTGGCACGCGGCTGGATAGGCATCGGGCTGCATGGGATCGGCGTATACGATCAGCGACAGGGAGCCGGAAAGGTTGTCCACCACCGCCAGCTCGTCCGACAGCAGCAACAGGATGTCTGGCGTATGCAGGGCATCGGGCTTGTCTGGCCGGGTTTTATCAAAATCCGCCGCCAGGCGTTTCTCGATGTAGCGGATGGTGTCGTAGCCGAAGTAGCCGGCCAGCCCGCCGGAAAAACGCGGCAAGCCCGGCAGCGGCGCGGCCTTGAACCGGGCCAGACGGTTTTCGATGAAAGCCAGCGGATCGGCGGTTTCGTGCGTCTCGACAATCTGTCCGCCGGTTTCAACCGTGACGGTGTGCCGCCGGACGCGAATTACACTGCGGGCCGGCAGCCCGATGATGGAATAACGGCCGAAGCGTTCGCCGCCCTGCACGGATTCCAGCAGGTAGGAATACGGTGCGTTGGCAAGCTTGAGATACAGCGCCAGCGGGGTGTCGAGATCGGCCGGCAATTCCCGCATCAGCGGGATGCGGTTAAAGCCCTGCCGGGCAAGTTCGTTGAATTCGGTTTCAGTCATTTGAACACCCGACGCAGAGGCGCAAAGGCGCAGAGAACTTCAATAAAACCTTGAGATGCAGTTTTGATGACGACGGCGAAATTGATGTGTGGGGGGGATGACAGTGCATTCTTTTTCGGCCGGTTTTCTCTGCGTCTTGGCGCCTCTGCGTCAGGTTTTTGGCGTAACCAGCTTAACCGCTTCGATCAGGCTCTCCACCACGGCGTCGGCATCGAGTTCTTCCACCGGGCGGCCACGGTTGTAGCCGTAGGGCACGACGAACACATGGCAGCCCGCCGCGCGCGCGGCCTGCACGTCATTGAGCGAATCACCTATCAGCAGCATGTCGGCGGGCTGGACGCCGAATTTCTCGCAGGCGTGCAACAGCGGCATGGGGTCGGGCTTTTTCTTTGGCAACAGGTCACCGGAAAGGATGATCTCGAAGAAACTGGCGAGCCCGGTGTCTTTCAACAGCGGCAGGGTGAATTTTTCCGCCTTGTTGGTGATGCAGCCGAGGCGATAGCCGGCCGCCTTGAATGCCACCAGGCCTTCCGGCACGCCATGGAAGGGATGGCTTTGGCGGCTGACGCCTTCGAGATAATGTTTTTCGAACACCGGCAATGCGCCGGCGAACAATTCCGCTTCGGGTTCGGCCTGCATGTCGCGGGTCAGCACGCGTTTGACCAGGCGCGAGACGCCGTTGCCGATGTAGGTCTTGACGCTGGCCTCATCGATGGGCGGCAAGCCCAGTTCTGCCGCCATGCGCTGGGCAGCATCGGCCAAATCCGGCGCCGTGTGCAACAGGGTGCCGTCGAGATCGATGACAACGGCTTTGATGTTGATCGGGAATTGCACAGTATTTTTCATAACTTCTTGAACAAAGAGGACGAGAGGACAGGAGTACTTCTCCCCGTTTTTCCTCTTGTCCTCATGTCCTCTTTGTAAAAATTCAGACTTTGGCGAGTTCGGCGCGCATGGCGGCGATGATGCTGTTATAGCGCTGCGGATCGCTGTCCTTGGCGGCGCCGAACACGGCGGAGCCCGCCACGAAGGTATCGACACCCGCGCGGGCGACTTCGGCGATGTTGGCCGGGCCCACGCCGCCGTCGATTTCGATGTTCACGTTCAGACCGCGCTCGTCGATCATCTGGCGCACGCGGCGGACTTTATCCAGCACATAGGGGATGAATTTCTGGCCGCCGAAGCCGGGGTTGACCGACATCAGCAGCACCATGTCGATCTTGTCCAGGGTGTATTCCAGCACGTCCAGCGGGGTGGCGGGGTTGAACACCAGGCCGGGCTTGCAGCCGAGCTCGCGGATCATGCCGATGGTGCGGTCGATGTGCTCGCTGGCTTCGGGGTGGAAGGTGATGTAGGTGGCACCGGCCTTGGCAAAGTCGGGGATGATGCGATCGACCGGCTTGACCATGAGATGCACGTCGATGGGCGCGGTGACGCCGTGCTTCCTCAGCGCCTCGCACACCAGCGGGCCAATGGTGAGGTTGGGCACGTAGTGGTTGTCCATCACGTCGAAGTGGACGATGTCGGCACCGGATTTCAGCACGTTGTCGACTTCCTCGCCCAGCTTGGCGAAGTCGGCAGACAGGATCGAGGGGGCGATACGGTAGGTCATGGGAAGCTCCAAAAGGGGAATTCAAACGCCGCATTTTACGCCATTGCGTTACACTCCGATCATTGCTATCCGTCTGGACTATCCCGTGGCCGAAGGCAGGAAATATCACATCGACGTCAGCGTCAGCACCGCTTATCTTGCCGATCAGAGCGACCCCGCATCCGACCGCTACGTATTCGCCTACACCATCACCATTGCCAATACCGGCACCGTCGCGGCGCAACTGATCTCGCGTCACTGGATCATCACCGACGCGGAAAACGTCACTCAGGAAGTCAAGGGACTGGGCGTGGTCGGCGAACAGCCTCTGCTGCGCCCGGGCGAGCGTTTCGAATACACCAGCGGCACCGCGATGGCCACCCCGGTGGGAACCATGCGCGGCAGCTATCAGATGGTTGCGGAGGACGGCAACAAGTTCGACGCACAGATTCCCGTCTTCACCCTGTCGATGCCGCGCGTGCTGCACTGAGCACCCGGCACCGTGGACGGAAGCGGCCTTCCCGGCCCTGCGTCACAACTGCGTCACAGATCGACGGCACGCAGCCTTTCGGCGGCCTGCTCGGGGTTGACGGTGTTGACGAACAGCCCGGAGCCCAGTTCGAAACCCGTCGGAATCGAGGTGCGGGGACAGATTTCCAGATGCCAGTGATAGCTCGCCGCGTTTTCCCCGCGCCGGATGCCGTCGCCGCCATGCGGGACGGAGTGCAGGAAGAAATTGTATTGCGCGCCGCCGATCACGGCGTCGAGACGGGCCATGGTGCGCTTCAGCACACGCGCGAGATCGTCGAAGTCGGCCGCCGCCGCATCGAGAAAATCGGCCTGATGCACAAGCGGCAGGATGTGCACTTCCCATTCGTAACGGCTGGCGAAGGGCTTGATCGCGATGAATTTCTCGCCACGCTCGACCACGTACTGGCCGACGCTGATCCTGCGCCGCACCGCTCCCGAACTACGGTCGTAGAGAGTCGCCTCGAAAGTCAGCGCCTCGTCGATCAGCGCACAGAAAATGCAGTGATGATGCTTGGCGTAATGCGCCGCGCTGTTGCGCACTTCAGCCTCGACGTTCTCGGGCACCACAGGCATGGCGATGACCTGGCTGTGCGTGTGCGGAATCGAGGCGCCGGCGGCGGGGCCGAAGTTCTTGAACACCAGCACATAGCGCAGACGTTCGTCGGATTCGAACAACTGGCGCATCCGGGTCTGGTACACGCCGAACAGCGCCGACAGGTGCGATTCGGCCATTTCATGAATGGCGATGCCGTGTTCGTGATGGTCGATGATGACTTCGTGCCGGCCATAGCCATCGATGGCCTGTTGCAGACCGAAACTGAAATTCGTCTGCGCGCGGTCGTCGCCCAGCACGGGGTAGAGGTTCTCGACCATGCGGATATGCCAGCTGTCCGCATTCGGCCAGGCCATGATCGCAGGCGGCGTCTTGTGTTCGTTGCCGCGGCAGAAGGGACAGGTTTCGACGTGCTTGCGGGTGTCGCGTGGTGCCAGCTCCTCGGCCTTCTTGGGCCGCATCGAGCGCGCGGTGGCGACCAGCACCGACTCGGTCGGGACGATCGGATTAAGGCGAATCTCGCGGATTTCTCCGGTATCGGCTGCGGTATCGGACATGTCGGTTTCCTCCGACGACAAGCATAAAGCAGCCGCCCCGCACCGGCTGTTCAATATGCTTATGCCTCCACTTGGACTATTTATCCCCTATACCGGCGGGGACTCGCATTGACGCCATCCGGGACGCCGCCGACAATGCGCTTTTCAGAAGCCGTTGCGGAGCCTTTCCATGGACAATCAAGATAAAGCCCTTGCCGACGAGCAGCGGCTGATGCGCATGATGCGCAAGACACTCACCTCCATCGTGCGCGACACTGCGCCGCGCGACGGCAATCCCAGCCCCCTGAGCGAAGCGACGGTGCTGAACATCAAGGATTGCCTGATAGTGATTTCCAGCCGCGAGACCGAGCTTGCGCACCTGACCGGCCGCACCCTGGACGAGCGGCCGCACTTCACGGACGAAACGCCGACGACGCACACGATCAAGATCGGCGGCATTCCCAAGAAGACGCACTGATGCCGCAGGCCACCCATCTTTTCGCCGACGTCGAATCGACGGTCGTCGGCACCGTCCCGGTGGTGATCTACTCGCCTTCCGGCCGATCGCGCAAGCGCTTTCCGGAAGGCGTGGTCGAAGTCTGCGCCAGCGAGGACGAAGCGCGTGCGCTCGCCGACGCGGCAAAGCACCGCTACGCTGCGGTGGCCAGCGGCCCGTCGCGATCGTCCGAGGGATTCAGGCTGTTCTACCTGCTGCGCTGGCTGGACTGACCCGTACCGCAGCCGCGCACGTTCATTTCGACCCGTAGACCTTGCGCCGGATGCGTTTTTCGCGCCGTCGCCGGGTTTCGTCGCCCGCCGTCAACGGCGCGCGCTTCCGGCCCTCGAACGGGTTCCTGCCGGTGTCTTCGCCGACCTGGATTCTGAGCGGCGTGCCCTGGAGTTTGAAGACCTTGCGGAAACTCGCTTCGAGATAGCGCTTGTAGTCGTCGCGCAGACCTTCAAGCGCGTTGCCGTGCAGCACGATCACCGGCGGATTCTTGCCGCCCTGGTGCGCGTAGCGAGGCTTGGGACGGAACAGGCCGTTCTTCGGCGGCGCGTGCTGCTCCACCGCCATTTGCAGCACCCGCGTCAGTTTCGGCGTCGGCAGCTTGACGAAGGCGGCGGCGTGCGCGGCCTCAACGTCCTTCAGCAGATTCTCCAGCCCCCTGCCCTGCAACGCCGAGATGTAGTTGAAGCGGGCGAAATCGAGAAAGGCAAGCTTGCGCCCGATGTCGCGCTTGATGTCGTCGCGCCGCTCGGGTTTCAGGCCATCCCACTTGTTCACGGCGACGACCAGTGCGCGCCCGGTTTCGAGGATAAAACCGGCCAGATGCGCGTCCTGTTCGGATATGTTCTCGCGCGCGTCGAGTACCAGCACCACCACGTTGGCGTCCTCAACGGCCTGCAGGGTCTTGACGACGGAAAACCTCTCAACCGTCTCGAACACCTTGCCGCGACGCCGCACGCCGGCCGTGTCGATCAGCACATAAGGCTTGCCGTTGCGTTCGAATTCGACGTGGATCGCGTCGCGGGTGGTGCCCGGCTGGTCGAAGGCAATGACGCGCTCCTCGCCGACCAGCGCATTGACCAGGGTGGATTTGCCGACATTGGGGCGGCCGACCAGGGCGATCCGGGGCACGCCGAAATCGTCGGTCTCCGCTGCAGCTTCCGAAAACGGTGCCAGCGCTTCGGCCAGCAGATCGCCGACGCCATCGCCATGCGCACCGGAAATCGCCAGCGGCTCGCCCAGCGCGAGTTCGTGGAATTCGGCGGTGACGACCGCACGGTTCATGCCTTCAGCCTTGTTCACCGCGAGCAGCACCGGGCAGTGCGCACGACGCAGCCGGTCGGCGATGATCCTATCCTGCGGCGTGAGCCCGGCGCGCGCATCGACGAGGAAAATCACCGCGTCGGCTTCATCGATGGCTTGCAGGCTCTGCTTCGCCATCTCGGCCAGGATGCCCTCCTTGGCCACCGGTTCGAGGCCGCCAGTATCGACCACCAGATAAGGCTTGCCACCGATGCGCCCGCGCCCGTAGTGACGGTCGCGCGTCATCCCCGGCATGTCGTGGACCAGGGCGTCACGGCTGCTGGTGAGCCGGTTGAAAAGCGTGGACTTGCCGACGTTGGGGCGACCGACGAGTACGAGGGTGGGGAGCATGGGTAATTTTTTCCCGGAAAAACTGGCAAAGACGACTGGGGCGCAGGAAACCGCAAGCGGGGAGGATTGCGGCGTTGTCCGCTTCGGGGAACGGGTGTTGCGGTTTACTTCAGGCGCAGCGCGACGACGCTGCCCTGCACCGTCTGCACCGCGAAGCCTGGGCCGATGTCGACCGGCACCGTGCGCACCGCGTCGCCCAGCCGCGTCCGCGCGACGAAGCGACCATCGTCGGCGGCGAGCACGTGCACGAACCCTTCGGCGTCGGCCACCACCACCCGCACCCCAAGTGCCAGCGGCGCGGTGATCTGGCGGCGCGCCAGCTTGTCCTGCCGCCAGAGGGGGCGACCACTGGTCTTGTCGTAGGCGGTCACCGCATCCTTGTCGTCGCTGACGTACACGTTCTGCGCGTCCATCGCCAGGCCGCTGTTGCTCGAGGTTTCGCGCGACCACAGGAGCGCGCCACTGGCGCGGTCGAAGCAGGCTACCCGGCCCTGGAAGGCGACTGCGCAGACCTGTTTTTCGTCCACCACGGGCCTGCCCATCACGTCGGCGACGCGTTCGAGTTCGGTGGCACCGCGCGGCAGCGCCACCGTCGCCTCCCAGAACTGCGCGCCGTTGGCCGGGTCGAGCGCAACCAGCTTGCCCCCCGGGAAACCGGCGTAAAGCACGCCGTCCGCGAGCGTGAGCCCGCCGGAGCCGCGCAGGGCGAGCGAAGGCAGACTGCGGCTATACACCCACTTGCGGCTGCCGTCCGTCAGGGCGAGCCCCTGCACGCGGCCGTCGCCACTGCGTATGATGGCCGTGTCGCCCGTCGTCAGCGGCGTGCCGATCGCTTCGGAAGCCAGTTTGGCCTTCCACTTCAACTGGCCGCTCTCCCGATCGAGCGCGATCATTTCGCCCTCGTTGCTGCCGACCAGCACCAGCCCCTGCCCCACGCCCACCCCGGCGGACAGTCTCGCAGCGGCGTCGTGGCGCCAGACGACGCGGCCGTTGGCGAGGGCGACGCGGATCGCACGGGTGCCGCCGGCGGCGAACACGTCATCGCCTTCGGCATGGGGGGGGAATGCATAGCTGCCGTCCGCACCCACCCCGGCCTTCCAGACTTCACTCAGTTCGGCCTCGGGCTTGAACTCGACGAGTCCGGCCGGTTGCGAACCGGTCGAGCCGCCGAACCAGTTGCCGACGCTGCCGCAACCGGCCAGTGTCAGCGCAAGCAGGACGACAAGGCGGGTTCTCACTTCGCGTCCTTTCCGCCCAGGGCATCGAGCTTCAATTCGACGATGCCGCGATAGGGATCGTCATCGCCCATCCGGCCAAACGCGGCCAGGTAGGCGGCGCGCGCCTCGGCAGCCTTGCCTTGCGCCAGCAGGATGTCGCCCTTCAAGTCGTCGAAGCGCGGCGCGAAGGCCTCGCTATGGTTCGCCGACAGCGTTTTCAGCGCAGCGTCGTATGCCTTCTGGTCCAGTTGCACGCCGGCCAGGCGCAGGCGCGCCAGATCCTTCAGCGCCGGCTCCTTGCTGTGGGCCGCCGCCCATTCGAGCTGGGATGCTGCGCTTTTCGGATCGCGCGCGCCGACATTCAGCTTCGCCAGCAGCAGGGCTGCCCGCGGCGCGAACGCGGTGTCGGCGTACCGGTCGATGAGCAGGCCGCCGGCGTCGCGCGCGCCTTTGGCATCGTTGAGCTTGAGCGCCTGCGTGAGTTTTTCGTATGCCGTCGCAGCTTCGAGGTTCTGCGTCTGGATGCGGTTCTGCCAGACGCGCCAGCCCGCCGCCGCCGCCGCCAGCACCGCCACCGCGATGAGCAGCGTATTGCCCCAGCGTTTCCACCAGGCCTTGAATTCGTCCAGCCGTTCCTGTTCGTCGAGATCGTA
>CAZOVQ010000077.1:0-8066 GCA_964583195.1 uncultured Thiobacillus sp. | reverse complement strand
GCCGCAGGCGCGGGTTCATGTTGGGGTCGCCGCCGCCCATCTTGGCAGCCACGGTCACTTCCTTGATAAGCTTGGTGAAGATCTTGCCGCGCTTGGCATCCTGGCGCCCTTTACGGTGCTGGATGTTGGCCCACTTGGAATGTCCTGCCATGTCTGTTTCCGAAGCTGAATGAATGCGCGATTTTAGCACCGAGCCCCCTACCCGCCGCCCCCCGACGCTGCGCCTCGGCGTCGACCTCGGCGGCAGCAAGATCGAGCTGATCGCGCTGGACGGCACCGGCCGAGAAATCCTGCGCCGGCGTGTGCCCACCCCGCAGAACGACTATCTCGCCACGGTGGCCGCCGTCGCCGCGCTGGTGCACCAGGCGGAATTCGAACTCGGCGGACACGGCAGCATCGGCATCGGCACCCCGGGCGCCATCTCGCCCGCCAGCGGACGCATGAAGAACTGCAACTCCACCTGTCTCAACGACCGGCCGCTCAAGGAAGATCTCGAGCGCGCGCTCAATCGCGAAATCCGCCTCGCCAACGACGCCGACTGCTTTGCCCTGTCGGAGGCACGCGACGGCGCGGCAGCAGGTGCGGACACGGTATTCGGCGTCATCCTCGGCACGGGCGTGGGGGGCGGTGTGGTCGTGCGCGGGCAGCTTGTGCGCGGCCCCAACGCCATCGCCGGCGAGTGGGGGCATACCCCCCTGCCCTATTTCCAGTTCGCGCACACCCAGGCTGATCGGGAAGCCACGGGCATCCATCCCGCCACCGGCGAGGCGATCAACCACCCCTGGCCCAACCCGCGTGAGATTGAAACCGCGCCCGCCTGCTACTGTGGCAAGAAAGGCTGCATCGAAACCTGGCTCTCCGGCCCCGGCTTCGCCGCTGACCACGTGCGCTACGGCGGCGAGGATTTGCCCGCGATTGAAATCGCGCAACTCGCCGCCGCCGGTTTCGGCCCGTGCAGCGCCACGCTGGCGCGCTACGAAGAACGCCTGGCGCGCGCGCTGGCCGGTGTCATCAACCTGCTCGACCCCGAAGTCATCGTGCTCGGCGGCGGCATGTCGAATATCACGCGGCTGTACGACACCGTGCCGAAACTATGGCGACGCTATGTGTTTTCCGACCGCGTCGATACGCAACTCATGCCGCCGAAATTTGGTGATTCGAGTGGCGTGCGCGGGGCTGCGTGGTTGTGGAACGCTCGTGGATGAAACCATGGATCGCCCGCCTTTAACGTGAAACGACGCGCAGCGTCGACCGTGCCGTCCGGGGGATCGGAACGCACAGAGCTTCCCTGAATGCTGACCGTCGTATGGACAAGCCGGCGGCAAACAGGGATATTGCCGACTTGGCCATGATGATTGGGGCTTGGGGCAGCCTCACCGCAGCCGGATAACCGGGCAGTGGGCATTGCAACGGCCTTCGCCCTCTCGGCGAAACCCTCGGCGATTTTCCGGAGGCAGGACATGCGACGTGAGGCATTTCCATGATGGACGATGCGCCACGCCCAGCCGGCGACAAAGCTTCCCGCGGAGCTGCGCCGGCGGCCCGGGCGCCGGCGCGTCGCCGGCTGCTGAAGCAGATGGCGATTGTCGCGGGTCTGGTCGCGGCGTACCCTGCCTGGCGGCATTTTTCGCCGTCCCCGCCGCAAGCCGTCTGGCGCACCGAGCCGCCCTGGGCGACGCTCGATGCGGTGCTCGCGCATCTCTTTCCCGCCGCGCCGGATGCGCCCGGCGCGGTGGATATTCATGCGCTCGACTACCTTTACAACGCGCTCGGCCATGCCGACGGCGAGAGCAGGGATTTCATCGTCCAGGGCGCGGGCTGGCTTGACGATCTGACGCAGACCGACGCCCACAGGCCTTTCGTGATGCTCGACGAGGCGGCGCGCGAGGCGGCGCTGCGCAAGATCGAGGCCAGCGATGCCGGTTCACGCTGGCTGTCGCTGCTGCTGACGTATCTGCTGGAGGCCTTGCTGGCAGATCCGGTGTACGGCGGCAACGCCGGCGGCGCCGGCTGGGCCTGGCTGGAGCACCGGCCGGGGTTTCCGACACCGACGCCGGACAAGGTCTGGTGGCGCTTGGGTAATCCGGTGCGTGTGCGCCACAAGGCGGCGTGAGATGACGACAGATTGCGATGTCTGCGTAATCGGCAGCGGCGCGGGCGGCGGGCCGGTGGCAGCGGTGCTCGCCGACGCCGGCTATTCGGTCGTCGTGCTGGAAAAAGGCCCCTGGTTCACCGAGCGCGATTTCTTCAAGGACGAGCTGTCATGCTGCCGGCGCAGCGTGTATACACCCCGGCTCGCCGACGAGCAGCACGTGATCGAAGACCGGAACGAGGACGGGCAATGGGAGGGCGAAGCCACGTCGGCGTCGGGCTGGGATTTCTGGAATGGCAACTGCGTCGGCGGCTCGTCGAATTTCATGAGCGGTTTTTTCTATCGCCTGAAGCCGGAGGATTTCCGACTCGTCTCGACCTTCGGGCCGATAGCCGGCGCCAATGTCGCCGACTGGCCGATCGGCTACGAAGACCTGGAACCGTACTACGCGAAGGTGGAAACCGAGGTGGGCGTCTCCGGCCGGGTGGTCGCGCATCCGCTGGCCGACCTGCGCTCGACGCCGGATTTTCCCTACCCGCCGACGGCGGAGCATCCGGTTTCCGCACGCATCGACGAAGCCTGCCGCATGCTTGGCCTCCATCCGCTGCCGACGCCGCGCGCGATCCTGTCGCAGCCGAAAGGGCTGCGTCGGGGCTGCGAATATTCCGGCTACTGCGGTAGCTACGGCTGCTCCAGCGGCGCCAAGGGCAGCGCACGCGCCGCGCTGCTCGACCGCGCAGTCGCCACCGGCCGCTGCGAGATTCGTCCGCACGCCAAGGCATACCGGCTGGCGAGCGATGCGCGCGGGCGTGTCGAGGCCGTGCACTATTACGATGCCGACGGGCAGGCGCGGCAGGTTACTGCCCGCGTCTTCGTCGTCGCCTGCCAGGCGATCGAGACCAGCCGCCTGCTGCTCGCCTCCGTCGGGCCGAAACACCCGCACGGCCTCGGCAACAATCGCGGGCAGGTCGGGCGCAACCTGCTGTTTTCCGCCGGCGGCTCGGGCAGCGGCGACTTTCCCTACGCCACCCTGGAAGCCGCCGCCGCGGCGGCGATGAAAACCCGCGGCCCTTTCGTCAACCGCGGCCTGCAGGACTGGTATTTCCTCGACGACCCGGCATTCGGCGGACGCGCCAAGGGCGGCACGGTCGATTTTCTGCTGCGTCATCCCAACCCCATCGGCCGCGCCATGAGCGAAAAATGGGGCGACGACGACAGGCTGCTCTGGGGCCGCCCCTTGCAGCAGCGGCTGAAGGCGGCGTTCGTCGAATCGCAGACCCTGCGCTACGAGATTTTCTGCGACTGGCTGCCGACCGACGACTGCTTTGTCGCGCTCGATAACCAGGTACGCGACCAATGGGGCTCGCCGGTGGCGAAAGTGCGTATCGGCTATCATCCGCACGACCTGAAAGTGGGGCATTACATCGACACGCACGCCAGGCGTGTGTTGCAGGCGATGGGCGCAACCAACCTGCGTTCCAGTGTCAGCGGCGCACCGCCGCAGAACCTGGTTGCCGGCGGCTGCCGTTTCGGCCGCGACCCGAAAACCTCGGTGCTCGACGCCGATTGCCGCGCCCACGACAGCGACAACCTGTACGTGACCGACGGCAGCTTCATGCCCACCGGCGGCAGCGTGCCCTACACCTGGACCATCTACGCCAACGCGTTCCGCGTTGCCGAACGCATCCGGGCACGCCTGTGAATGCGTCGTCGCGTCCGCAAACGCGAAGTGCCGGACTTTACCAGGCGAGGCTCAGACTGCCATAGACGCGGCGGCTGAACACATTGGTGTCGCGGAATTCTGTGTAGTCCTCGCCCAGGTTCTGGCCGACCACGGCGGCTTCCACTTCCCGACCCTGCCATGTCCAGCGGCGCGCAAGCCGGGCGTCGATGCGGGTGAAGGCTTCGACCAGATCGCCTTCGGACAGCCATTTCTGTCCGCCGTTGCCCTGCGCAAAAAGGCTCGCCTCCCAGCCCTCGCCGAAGCGATAACGGCCGAGCAGGCCCCAACTGTTGCGTGGCGTGGAGCGTGGAATGTCCTCGTTGAAATTTTCACGCCGAGTATCGGCTGCAATGAAGACGCGCGCGAAGTGGGCGCTCAGCTCCAGCGCGGTCACGGGGCGCCAGCGCAACTGGAATTCGCCGCCCTTGAGGTCGACGCTGCCAAGATTCTGGAACTGGAGTTCGCTGCCGGCAACACCGGGGTCGAAGTCATCCTTGAATTCGCCAATGAAGTTCCGGATGTGGTCGTCGAACAGCCGCAGGTCGAATTCCAGGCGCGCCGACGGCCATTGGCCAAGATAGCCGATTTCGCGTGATTCGATACGCTCGGGATCGAGCCCGCCGGAAGGCACCGTGACGACGTCGCCCACGACGCCCGATTGCAGACGGACGACGCGATTGCCACGTTCCTCGTAAAAGGTCGGCGCACGATAGGCGCGCGAGATGCCGAGCCGGAGCACGTGGCCGGGCGCGAGCGTGAAATTCGCTGTCGCCCGCGGCGACACGTCGGTGCCGGTGAAATAATGGTGTTCCAGCATCGCCCCGCCCTGCAACAGCAGCCACGGCGCGATGCGCCATTCCAGATGCGCGAAGGCGCGGGTGATATTGCCCGAAAGCGTGTTGCCCGCGCCAAAATCGCGCTGGCTGCGCACGCGCTCGCGCCAAACTTCCGCGCCCCACACCGCGCGCAGCGCATCCAGCCACTGCTCGTTGACCTGGAGTTCGAGCGTGCTGCGCGACTGGAAGAGATACTGATCCACATCGACGAGCCCCACGCCAAGACCGGGGTCGAACAGCGAATCGGCGTCGAAACGGTTTTCGCTGTGCGTCGCCTGCACGCGCCATTCGCGACGCGGCGATTCGACCTTGTGCCAGGCGAACAGGAAATAATGGGCGCGACTGTCCTGTTTGCGCGGTTCCGTCAGGTCGCTTGCGTTACCGGTATCGCGGCCCGCGTCGCCGTCGACGTCCGACAGTCCCAGCTGCGCGCTGATTTCCGAATCCGGCGCCGCCTGCCAGTCGAAGCGGGCGTTGACGAACTGGGTGCGCGTTTCCTCGAAATAACGTCCATTGTCGTTGCTGATCGCGGGCTTGCCGACGACGTCGCGCTCGAAGCGGTCGCGATGCTGCGCCGAGGCGGTGAGCCGGTAGCGCAGATGCCCGTCACCGCCGCCGTGCCGCGCCACGAGCCCGCGCATCGACGATTCGCCCCACTGCGCCGAGACGAGTTCACCCTGCGCCTGCGCCGCCGTCCGGGTGATGATGTTGATGACGGCCATGAAGGCGTTGGCGCCGTGTATCGCGGCATTGGGACCGCGCACGACTTCGATGCGCTCGATGTCCTCGATGGCCAGCGGCAGCTCGTTCCAGTCCACCGCGCCGAAATGCGGGCTGTAGATCGAGCGGCCATCGACCAGCACCTGGAAACGGCGCGAAAAGGCGTCGCCGAGGCCATGGTAGCCCGCCGCCCAGGTGTTGTCGCGGGTGTAGCCGACGCTGAACCCGGGCACCAGACGCAAGAGATCGGGAATGTCGCGGAATCCCGAGGCGCGGATCATGCCCTGGTCGATGACGGTGACTGCCGCCGCCGCTTCGCTCACCGGCTGCGACAGACGCGAAACCGACAGCACCACCGGCAGATCGTCGAGGAAATTGGCTTCGGTCACCTCCATGGCATACACGCCGGAGCCGGCCAGCATGGCAGGCAGCCCGCACAATACGGCACGAAGGGGGCGACAGATGAAGTTCAACGCTGCGCGGGGGCGCCTGTGGCGCACTTTATTGAGAGCGCCCTGTAACGGACAAGGTCGGCCGGCACTTCAGTCTAGAAAGGAATGTCATCGTCCATGTCGTCGAACCCTCCGCCCGCCGGACGCTGCGACGCCGCGGGACGCTGGGCGGGCGGGGCGCCCTTCGCGGCGGGCGCCTGATCGTAACCGCCGTCGTCCATGCCGCTCACCCCGCCGCCACTCCTGCCGCCCAGCATCTGCATGCGGTCGCCGCGAATCTCGTAGGCGGTGCGTTCGACACCCTCCTTGTCGGTGTACTTGCGCGAGCGGATCGAGCCTTCGACGTACACCGGGCTGCCTTTTTTCAGGTACTGGCCACAGACTTCTGCTGTGCGGCCGAAGAATGCGACCCGGTGCCATTCGGTCGCCTCGACCATCTGCCCGGATTTGTCCTTGTATTTGTCGGTGGTTGCGACGGCCAGATTGGCGACGGCTTCGCCGCTCGGCAGGTAGCGCATTTCGGGGTCGCGCCCGAGGTTGCCGACCAGAATGACCTTGTTGACCGATGCCATGTTTCCCCCCTGTATGGTTTTCCCTGCTGCGGATTCTATCAGGCCGCGCCGAGCAGGCGCCGGACCGCCGCTTCGTCCCAGCCGCGCATGCTCACCTTGAGCATGGCCACGCCCTCGTCTGCCAGCACCGCCGCTTCGACCACCCCGGCGACGCCGGCGAGCTGGCGCTTCAGTAGCGCAGCGCGTTCGGTCGGCATGACGCCGACGTGGAACATGCGCGTCTTGATCGCGGGCGGCGGCCGCATCGACCATGCCGCCGCGAGCCATGCCACCATCAGCACGACGCCGAACACGAAGACGGCGGCAGAACCGTGGTGCTCGGCAAGCCAGCCCCCCGCCACGCCGCCGAAAAAGAGACCGAGCGCCTGTGCGGTGTTGTACACCCCCATGGCCGTGCCCTTGGCCGATGCCGGCGCAAGCTTGGAGACGAGCGAGGGCAGGCTGGCTTCGAGCAGATTGAAGGCGGCGAAGTAGAAAAACAGCGCCGCGACGATGCGCGGAAAATGTCCGATGCCAAGCGCCAGGCCCAGCTGCGCCAGCAGCATCAGGGCGATCGCGCCGACGAACACGGGCTTGAGCCTGCCATGCTTTTCACCATAAATAATCGCGGGCACGACCAGCACGAAGGAACCGAGCAAGACCGGCAGGTAGACTGCCCAGTGACGGCTGGCGGCGAGCCCGGCGTCCTGCAGCGCCACGGGGATGACGACAAACAGCGCCATCTGCGCCGCGTGCAGCGCGAAAATCCCAAAATCCAGCCGCGCGAGCTGGCCGTTCTTCAGCACGTCGGCAAGCCGGGCGGGGTTGGTCTGGGCATCGGCGTGGAAATGCGTGGCAGCCGGGTCGGGCACCCATGCGAGCACTACGCCGATCGCCGCCAGCGACAGCACGCCGGTGAGGGCGAAGATGCCGGGCACGCCGATGGCGTGATTGAGCGCCGGGCCGGCAACCAGGGACAGCGCGAAGCTGAGGCCTATGGTCGAACCGATCATCGCCATGGCGCGGGTGCGGTGTTCCTCGCGGGTGAGGTCGGCCAGCAAGGCAGTTACTGCGGCGGAAATCGCGCCGGCCCCCTGCAGGGCGCGTCCGGCGATGGTCCAGACGATATCGTCCGCCGCCGCCGCGACAAAGCTGCCCAGCGCGAACACGACAAGCCCGAAGACGATCACTTTCTTGCGTCCGATGCGGTCGGACGCCATGCCGAAGGGGATCATCAGCAGAGCCTGGGTCAGGCCGTAGACACCGAGCGCCAGTCCAACCAGGGTGTGGTTGTCGCCGCCGGGGAGATGTCCGGCGTACAGGGCGAACACCGGCAGGATGAGGAACATGCCCAGCATCCTCAAACCGAAGATGGCCGCCAGTCCCGAGGCTGCGCGCGTCTCGCCGCGGGTCATGCTCTCGGTCAGGTCGATCTGGGCCACGGCGTCATTCGGCTGGGGGTGGAAGTCCGTTATATTAGCAGGTTACGAATTACTCCTTCCTGCCTTCCTGCGATGGAAACCATCCGTATCCGCGGCGCCCGCACCCACAACCTGAAGAACGTGGATCTCGACCTGCCGCGTAACCGGCTCGTGGTCATCACCGGCCTGTCGGGTTCGGGCAAGTCCTCGCTCGCGTTCGACACGCTCTACGCCGAGGGCCAGCGCCGCTACGTCGAATCGCTCTCGGCCT
>CAZOVQ010000076.1:0-8292 GCA_964583195.1 uncultured Thiobacillus sp. | reverse complement strand
CCATGCTGATCGACGTTTCCAGCCTTTTTGAAACACCCATGAACGGGCACAGGCCAAGAATCTTGGCCATGACGATGTTGTTCACAAACACTGTCGAAATCAGAATGAGGAAATAGGTTTCCAAGGTGCGCTCCGGGCAAGGGTGCATTATCCGCCGGGCGGGCCGCGCCGTTCAAGCCGCATGCGCGTGGGGGTATGTGCGCATGGAGGGTGAACCCTTCGGACATCTGCCGGCGTCCGGGCCGCTCGCCTTTCAGGCCGGACTATGGGCTTGTCGCCCGAGCGCCGGTTTCGCAAACCGCATCGCTCTCGTCGCGCGTCCTGATGGATTATCCGGGATCATCCGTGATCCCGTACCTCGAAATCGTGAGTGATCGCGGCCGTTTTGCCGAGCATGATCGAGGCCGAGCAGTATTTCTCCGCGGAGAGCTTCACGGCCAGTTCGACGCGTTTCGGATCGAGTGCCTTGCCTGTGACGATGAAATGGACATGAATCCGGGTGAATACCCTGGGGTCGCTGTCGGCCCGTTCGGCGTCCAGTTCCGCGACGCAGTCGGTGACCTGTTGCCGGCCCTTGCGCAGAATGTGAACGACATCGTAGGCAGAACAGCCGCCCAGGCCCAGCAACAGCATTTCCATGGGGCGGACGCCGAGATTCCGGCCTCCGCCGTCGGGCGGGCCGTCCATGACCACGGTGTGGCCGGATTCGCTCTGGCCGGCAAAGCTGACGCCTTCTATGAGTTTGACGCGGGCTTTCATGGGTTCATTTTCCATCGTGCAGGTGCAAACGCAGTTTGTACCACAGGATGCCCAGCCATTCGTGCAGGGCGTGATGGCTGTCGCGCAGGCCGGCGGGCGAGGGCAGCAGGCCCGTCACACTGTCTATCCCGGTGTCGGCAAAGCGGATCCCGGCAGGCAATACCTGCAACCCTTGCGCTTCGAACAGCGGCACGGCGCGGCGCAGATGCCAGGCATGGGTGACGAGCACAATGCGTCGCATGCCGTCCGCATCGAGCAGAGGGGCCGAGCGCCTGGCGTTGTCCCAGGTAGTGAGTGCGGCGTCCTCTACCCAGCGCGCCGTGAGGCTATATTCGTCCTGCAGGATGCGCCGCATGATTTCACCTTCGGAGAGCGTGCCGCCGCCGGGTTTGCCGCCGCTGACAAGCAGCGGCAGACCGCTGGCACGGGCGAGGCGCGCGGCGTAGCGCAGGCGTTCGAGGGTGATGCCGTTCGCCGTGTCTCCGCCATATTCGGTAGCGCCGATCAGTCGGCCGCCACCGAGCACGACAATGGCGTCGGCGGCCGCAAGGGAGGCTGGCGCAAGCGCACGGGAGATTTCCAGGCTCCTCAGCAGCAGGCCGCCAACCCAGGGCGTCGACAGCCCATACAGGATGGCAGTGGAAAACAGGATCAATGACATGGCTGTGCGCGGACGACGATGGCGAAGGAAAAACCCGGCAGCCAGAAGCAGGATCGGCGATGCCGGCGGCAGGAGGGCGACGCCGATCAGGTGGGTGACGGGCCATGTGGTCATGCGGCCGGATTGTATGCCAGCCTGCCGCCGGCACGTGGCTCGAAAGGTTTATGCGGGATGATGTTTGACTTTGCCCGGCGTGGCCGGTTAAAATGCCCGGCTTTCCGAGACAGTCTGCCATTAGCAGAGCCAGAGTCATGAAAACCTTTTCCGCCAAACCCGCTGAAGTCAAACGCGACTGGTACGTTGTCGATGCAGACAACAAGGTGCTGGGCCGCCTGGCTTCCGAGATCGCACGCCGCCTGCGCGGCAAGCACAAGCCAGAATTCACGCCCCACGTTGACACCGGCGACTATATCGTCGTGGTGAACGCGGGCAAGATGGTCGTGACGGGCAACAAGGGCCTCGACAAGAAATACTATCGCCACTCCGGTTTCCCCGGTGGCATCTACGAAACCAACTTCGACAAGATGCAGGCGCGTTTCCCCGGCCGTGCGCTGGAAAAGGCCGTGAAGGGCATGCTGCCCAAGGGCCCGCTCGGCTACGCCATGATCAAGAAAATGAAAATCTATGCGGGCGCGGATCATCCGCACGAGGCGCAGCAGCCCAAGCCCCTGGAAATCAACGCTCAATAAGGTCACACCATGATCGGTAACTACAACTACGGTACGGGGCGTCGCAAGGAATCGGTTGCGCGCGTGTTCATCAAGGCGGGCAGCGGCAGGATCGTCGTCAACGACAAGCCGGTGGACGAATATTTTTCGCGCGAAACCGGCCGCATGGTCGTGCGCCAGCCGCTGGTGCTGACCGACAGCCTGAACAAGTTCGACATCATGGTGAACGTCGCCGGTGGCGGCGAATCCGGCCAGGCCGGTGCGGTGCGCCACGGCATCACGCGCGCGCTGATCGATTTTTCGGCCGAGATGAAGCCCACGCTCAAGGCGGCCGGCCTGGTGACCCGCGATGCCCGCGAGGTCGAACGGAAAAAGGTCGGCTTCCACAAGGCGCGTCGCCGCAAGCAGTTCTCCAAGCGCTAATCCGGTTCGGTGCAGCCTGGTTCAAGAAGCCGTCCGCGCGGGCGGCTTTTTTTATGTCTGTCATGTGCGCTGACATAAAATAATCAAACTCTACGCAAGGAATCCTCAGCATGATCAAAGTCGGTATCGTCGGCGGCACGGGCTACACCGGGGTCGAACTGCTGCGCCTGCTGGCGCGCCACCCGCAGGTGGAACTGAAGGCCATCACCTCGCGCAAGGAAGCCGGGATGCCGGTGGCCGAGATGTTTCCGAACCTGCGCGGGCGCGTGAAGCTGGCATTCTCCACGCCGGAGGAAGCCGGGCTGGAAAGCTGCGATGTGGTGTTCTTCGCCACCCCCAACGGCGTGGCGATGCAGCAGACGCGCGCGCTGCTCGATGCCGGCGTGAAGGTGATCGATCTTGCTGCGGATTTCCGCATCAAGGACATCGCGGTGTGGGAAAAGTGGTACAAGATGGAACACGCCTGCCCGGACCTGGTGGCCGAGGCAGTGTACGGTTTGCCTGAGATCAACCGCGACAGGATCAAGGGCGCCCGCCTGATCGCCAATCCGGGCTGTTATCCGACCGCGGTGCAGCTGGGCTTCCTGCCGTTGCTGGAGTCCGGCGCGGTCGATGCCGGTTTCATGGTGGCCGACGCCAAGTCTGGCGTGTCGGGAGCGGGCCGCAAGCCTGAAACCCACATCCTGTTTGCCGAGGCAGCCGACAATTTCAAGGCCTACGCTGTGGGCGGCCACCGTCACTGGCCGGAAATCAAGCAGGGGCTGGAGAGCTTTGCCGGCAAGCCGGTGGGATTCACCTTCGTACCCCATCTCACGCCCCTGATCCGCGGCATCCACGCCACGCTGTACGCCAGGATCGCCAAGGATGTCGACTTGCAGACGCTGTTCGAGCAGCGCTATGCGGGCGAGCCTTTCGTGGACGTGCTGCCAGCCGGCGCGCACCCGGAAACCCGCTCGGTGCGCGGCGCCAACACCTGCCGCATCGCCGTGCATCGTCCACAGGGCGGCGACACCGTGGTCGTGCTGTCTGTGATCGACAACCTGGTCAAGGGCGCGGCGGGGCAGGCGGTGCAGAACATGAACATTCTGTTCGACCTGCCGGAAGATGTGGCACTGGCCGATATCGGCATGTTGCCCTGAGCGAGCATAGGAACTCCGTCATGATGCCAGGGTCTTTGCTTGACGCAACCCGGGTGAAGCGGATAATCACCTCACACTTTTTTCCAGGAGCACTACCATGAATGCAGCCACCGAAATGGAATCGCCGTTGATTTTCACCGACAGCGCGGCGGCCAAGGTCAGGAACCTGATCGACGAGGAGGGTAATCCGGATCTGAAACTGCGCGTGTTTGTATCAGGCGGAGGCTGTTCGGGCTTCCAGTACGGCTTTACGTTCGACGAGGCGCAAAACGAAGACGATACCGTCATGGTCAAGAACGGCGTGACCCTGCTGGTCGACTCGATGAGCTTCCAGTATCTGGTTGGCGCGGAAATCGATTACAGCGAGGGTCTGGAAGGCGCGCAGTTCGTCATCAAGAACCCTAACGCCACCACGACCTGCGGTTGCGGTTCATCCTTCTCGGCCTGAAATCGGGATCACGCAACAAAAAAAAAAGCGGCTTCGGCCGCTTTTTTTTGTTGCGTCGGAGCGGGTCGAGGAATTCAGGCCGGGTACACCGCGCCGAGTATGCGTTCTCCGCATGCCCCCGTCACTGTGGGCAGGTTGCCCGGTTGCGCATGCAATGTCTGGCGCGCCAGCCAGGCGAAGGCCATGGCCTCCACCCAGTCCGGATCGACTCCGAGCGCATGCGTCGTATCGACGCGCATGTCTGGCATGAGGGTTTGCAAACGCGCCATCAGTGCGAGATTGTGCGCGCCGCCGCCGCAGACATAGAGCCCGCGTGCTTCGGCGCATTCGTCCCGGATGGCTTCAGCCAGGCTGCGTGCCGTGAATTCGAGCAAGGTGGCTTGGACATCCGCCGGGGAATGGGAAGTGGGCAACTGGCGAAGAAGCGCGTCCAGCCAGGGTAGATTGAATTGTTCGCGGCCCGCGCTCTTGGGGGGAGGGAGGGCGAGATAGGGATGGTCCAGCAACGCTTTCAGCAAGCCTGGCTGCACCGTACCGCTGGCGGCCCAGGCACCGGCGCAATCGTAATGGGCTTGTCTGTGCCGGTATATCCAGCCGTCCATCAGCATATTGCCAGGGCCGGTATCCCAGCCGCGCACGGGAGCGTTCATTGGTAGGTCGGTGATATTGGCGATGCCGCCGATGTTGGCGATGACGCGGTGTTGCGTAGGATGGCGTAATACATGAGCATGGAATGCGGGCACTAGGGGCGCGCCCTGGCCTCCGGCCGCAATGTCGCGGCTGCGGAAATCGGCAACGACGCTCATTCCCGTAAGTTCGGCAAGGAGGGCGGCATTGCCGATTTGCAGGGTATAGCCGCAGTCCGGCCTGTGACGGAGTGTTTGGCCATGGCAGCCGATGGCCCGGATGCGGTCACGGGCGTGGCCGGCTGTCAGGGTCTCGACTGCGCTGGCGTAAAGTCGGGCCAATTCGTTGGCTGTGCATGCGGCCAAATGGATTTCGTCGGGTTGGGGAGTGTGCAAAGCGAGGAGTTGCGCACGCAGCGCATCGCTGTATGGCCGGTAGTGCGAGCCGACGAGACGAGGGGGCAAGCTGTCGTGGAATTCAACCAGGACGGCGTCGACACCATCCAGACTGGTGCCTGACATGAGGCCGACGTAGCACTCGGCCTCATGTGCGGAAGACGCGGTCAATCGAGTGCGGCCAGATTGGTTCCGCGCAACAGGGAAAGCTTGTCGCTCCAGCCGGCGGTTTGCTGCAGGAAGCGCACACGCTGTGCCGCGGCCAGCGGCGGTGAGCCGGGAAGTTTGATGCTGAGCGGGTTGTAGGGGACGCCGGCAATACGCACCTCGTAGTGCAGATGCGGGCCAGTGGAAGCCCCGGTTGTGCCGACGTAGGCAATGACCTGCCCCTGGCTGACGGCGCGGCCGGGCCGGATTCCCGATGCGAATGCGCTCAGATGCGCATAGTAGGTTTCGTAGCCGTTGCGGTGGCGCAGGATGACGAGATTGCCGTAGCCGCCGCGACGTCCCGCGAAGGCGACGGTTGCGTCGCCGGTTGCCTTCACCCGGGTCCCGGTCGGTGCGCCAAAATCGACACCGGTATGTTTGCGGTGAAAACCGTAGACCGGATGTTTGCGCGAATTGCTGAAACCGGAAGTGACCCGGGAAAATTCGAGAGGAGAACGCAGAAAACCTTTTTTCAGCGATTCACCTTCGGGTGTGTAATAGGATTCGCCGCCGGACGGGTCGCGGTAAAGCATGGCTCGGTAGGGTTTGCCTGCATTGATGAACTCGGCCGCCAACAGCTTGCCTGTCGAAACCGGCTCGCCATTGCGATAGTTCACGGTATAGACGACAGAGAAGGTGTCGCCGCGCCGGAGATCCTCGCGGAAATCGATCTGGGTCGAGAAAGTCTCCGCCAACTGGTCGGCGATCTTGTCGGGAATGCCGGCACTGTCGGTCGCGCCATACAGCGAGGTGAGAATGCGGCCGGAACGCATGAGCACACGCGTCTCCAGAATTTCGTTCTGCGCTTCGACCACGAAAGTTTCGCTTGAACGACGAATGCGCAGGGCGGGTGCGTCGCCACGCTCAAAGACAATATTCAACAGGCTTCCATCGGATGCGGTGGTGGCCTGTATGCGCTTGCCGGCACGAATGCCGGATGCCAGTTGCCGCACGTCATCGGTCGCCAGTAGGCGCTGAATGTCGAGATCGTCGATTTTCAGTCGGGAGAGCGCGCTTGCCAGCGTGTCGCCGGACTGGATGAGTCCCTCGCGCTGAAAGGTGTTCGTGTCGTCGATCGAAGCCAACGCCGGCAAGGCGAGCACTTCGCTGACGGTTGCGGATGGAATGTCGAGGGTTTGTGTGCCGGGCGCCAGGCCGAAGGCGGCGACCACGCCAAAAAGCGGCAGGCTGGAGAGCGCAACCAGGGTGCGAAGGCTGAAGCGGCGTTCCGCTCCGGTCAGGCGATCGGTTAAGATTCTCAGCTTGGCGAGCGGCATGGACCGTTTCCCTTCCGTAATCGAGCCCGGAGTCTACCACACATCGCCTCTGGGGCTATTCTTTAATCCAAACATCTTTAATCCAAACAGTATGTTGCAGCATCCCGGGCAAGCCCCGTATCAGTATATCGGCTTGAAACGCGCAAACTTGACCCGTCAGAGAGGATAAAAATGCAGGAGGACTTGCAGGAAATCAAGCGCGGTGCGGACGAGCTTCTCGTCGAAGCCGAACTGATTGAGAAACTCCAGGCGAGCCGGCCGCTGCGCATCAAGGCGGGATTCGACCCCACCGCCCCGGATCTGCATCTGGGGCATACGGTACTGTTGAACAAGTTGCGGCAGTTCCAACAGATGGGCCACCAGGTCGTCTTTCTGATCGGCGATTTCACCGGCATGATTGGCGACCCCACGGGCAAGAACGCGACTCGCCCACCGTTGACCCGGGAAACGGTGGCTGAAAATGCCAGAACTTATCGGGAGCAGGTGTTCAAGATCCTTGACCCCGCCCGTACCGAAGTGCGCTTCAATTCCGAATGGATGGAAGGGCTCGGCGCGGTTGGCATGATCCGGCTCGCAGCTTCGCATACCGTGGCGCGCATGCTGGAGCGCGACGATTTTCACAAGCGCTACCGCAATCAGCAGCCGATTGCCATACACGAATTCCTCTACCCGCTCATCCAGGGATATGACTCGGTGGCGTTGCACGCGGATGTCGAGCTGGGCGGTACCGACCAGAAATTCAACCTGCTAATGGGGCGCGAGTTGCAAAAGCAACATGGGCAGCCGACCCAGTGCATTCTGACCATGCCACTGCTGGAAGGGCTGGACGGCGTCAACAAGATGTCCAAATCGCTGGGGAACTACGTCGGCATCAACGAGCCCCCACAGGAAATCTTCGGCAAGCTGATGTCGATTTCCGATGACCTGATGTGGCGCTACATTCAACTGCTGTCGTTTGAATCGTTGCAAACCATCGAAAGCTGGAAACGGCAGGTGGCGCAAGGTGCCAATCCGCGCGATATCAAGGTGGGGTTCGCCCTGGAAATCGTATCGCGCTTTCACGGCAACGCCGCCGCGCAGCGGGCACTGGACGACTTCGAGGCACGTTTCCGGAAAGGGGCGCTGCCTGACGAAATGCCTGAACTGAGCCTGCCGGGCCGTGACGGTGGCCTGCCCGTGCCGCAACTGCTCAAGCTTGCCGGGCTGGTTGCGAGCACATCCGATGCGATTCGACAGATCGCCGGCGGCGGTGTTCGCCTGGATGGCGCGCGCATAGCGGACAAGGATGCGAGCGTGGCTGTTGGTGCGACGGTCGTGGCGCAGGTGGGCAAACGCAAGTTCGCCCGTGTGACAATTGTCTGAAAATATTTTCCGGAAACTGTTGACGGATTCTTTTCGCTCTGTAGAATGCGCACCTTCTCGAAACGCAGCGCGAACCGCGACAAGCGAAACGCAAAGCTAATCGATTGATCTTTAACAATTAACAGCCGATAGGTGTGGGTATTTTTGCGGTGTAGCTGACCTGGTTTAGGCTGGGTTGGTGACTAGCATAGATGCTCACACTTGAATGAAGACCGTTTTAAAGATGGTTGAGTTTGAGTTGAGCGACAGAAGTATTTGAAGTAATTGCAGGTATTGAACTGAAGAGTTTGATCCTGGCTCAGATTGAACGCTGGCGGAATGCTTTA
>CAZOVQ010000075.1:0-8315 GCA_964583195.1 uncultured Thiobacillus sp. | reverse complement strand
CGTCGCCTCCCATCACCACCACCACGTCGCTTTCCGCCGCCAGATCGTGCAGATTGTGGTGAGGGCAGTCGCGGATATCGAGCCGCTCGGCGGTCTGGCTGGCGAGCATGACCTCGTGGCCGCGTCCGCGCAGGAACGCCCCTAGCTTGCAGACGGAATCGTGCATGCCCGGGTTGTCGTATTTGCCGACCAGGCCAACGGTGTGAAAAGGCGCTTGCATGGCCGGCGATTATAGTGGCTTTCAGGATTCGGGTTTGCGGCAATCCGCTCCGGAAGGGGACGCCACGCGTCGCGCTTCTGCCCGCCCGCACGCGGAAACCGCGAATTCGCGCGAACCGGCAGGCATACCCCAGCGCGGCATGCCGGCATCGAGCCTGGCGACTGCGGCGGCGGTTTCGTTGACGACGCGCCGGCTCAGCACAGGGAACTGCTCGAAATATCCCAAGGCGCGAAACACGCTCGGGCGGGCCGGGTTGACGGCCGGCCCGCCGGGAGTCGGCGGGGAGCGCCGGGCAAGGCCGGCGATTTCCGGGTCGCGCGCCAGACGCGGGAGCTTGTCGAGCAGCAGTGTCCCGGCGACCTGGGCGGCATGGCAGGATACGCAGTCCATGCTGCCGGGGGTGTGCAGGGCGGGGTTTTCGATTCGCGCCACGGACACGCCCAGGCGGCGCAGACTCTCCGCGTCGCGTATCGCCAGGGTGCGCGAATCGCGCAGCATGCGGTTGAGATTGTCCTCGCCCGCGGGCGCGGGGCTGATCCTGCCCTGGGTATATTCGCGCTCGCTGAGGAGGGAGACGAAGTAGCTCTGCCGGGTGGCGTTGCCGGTACGCGGAATGACGATGTCGACAGGTTTGCCGTCGGCAAGGTCGAAGCCGAGAAATTCCCACTTGTCGCCGCCGACCTGGGTGCTCATGGCGGTGATGCGCCACAGGTTGGCCTCGCCGCAGTATTTGCGCAGCAGGGCTTCGAGCCCGCGCGCGAAACGCCCGTCGAGTCCCTGCCTGCGGATCGCCGGATGAACCTGCAGGGGCTGGTCGTCGCGCGCGGCATCCGGCCCGCTTGCCAGCAGATCGTACTCGGCCATCATCTGGCGAAACGCCGCATCGCTCAGGGTGTGGAAACTGTGTACCGCGGCGTCCCCAGCCTCCAGACCGCGCGGATTGGACGAGCCGTAACGCGCCGGCTCGATGGGCTGCCAGACGAGGCGCACCTGCGGCAGACAGTGGCCGGCGGATTCGAAACAGGGATCGAAACGCAGCGCGACGACGCGCAGTTTGCGATAGGTCAGTTCAGGGCTTTCGCCTTGATTGAGGACGGGCAGGCGTTGCCAGTATTTCAGGGGCAGCAGCCGGCCGCCCGCGCCCGCCGTATCCGGCGCCAGCATGTGCGCCATCTCGGCGGCGGCGCGCGGCAGCGGGTAGACGACCGTGGCGTCGTTCATGCCCCAGCCCGCCCAGGCGTGCTGGCTCGCCAGCACGAGGAAGAGGGTCCGCACGAGCCTGCGCATGCAGCCGGACAGGAAGAATTCCGTGAGGTTCATATGTCAGTTCACCACGTTGCGCGGCGAACCGATGAGGATGCTTGCCTTTGCAATGCGCGCCGGCAGATCTTGCGGCCGGGTCTGCGCGAAATCCGTCCATTGGTGGGCAAAGGCAGGCCGGCGGATGTCGGCGACGATGCTGCCGCGGTCGAGGAAGACGATACGATGTTGCATGCGCCAGCGGTCTACCGCTCCATGCCCGACTCGCGCTCGACGATCTTCATCATCGCCGCCGAGTCGAATTCGCCGTGGCCGGTACCCATCATGACGATGACGACCTCAGCCTTCGCCGCGGCTTCGGCCGGCGAAGCACAGCCGGTGCAGCCGGCCGCGACCGGAGCCGCCATGGTTTCACGACGGCGGCCGTGCACGAAGACCACATGCCCGGCCTGCTTCAGATTGACCGCCATGGGCCTGCCCATGATGCCCATGCCGATGAATGCGATGTTCACGTCCGGGGTCTCCTGCTGACTTACCTGTAAAGCACGCCCGGCAGCCACAGGCCGATCTGCGGCCAGAGGTACAGGATGACCATGGCCACGATCACCAGTCCGAGGAAGGGCATGGAACCGAGGAAGATCTGCCCCAGTGACACCCCCGGCGGCGCCACGCCCTTGAGATAGAACGCGGCCGGCGCCATCGGCGGCGAAAGGAAGGACATCTGCAGATTGAGCGCCACCAGGATGCCGAAGAACAGCGGATCGATACCGAAATGCGGCAGCAGCGGAATGAAGATCGGCATGAAGATGACGATGATTTCGGTCCATTCCAGCGGCCAGCCGAGGATGAAAATGATGAACTGGCTGAGCAGCAGGAATTGCAGCGGCGTCAGGTCGAGCGACAGCACCCAGGCTTCCACCACGTTCTGTCCGCCCAGCAGCGAAAAGGCCGCCGAATAGACGCTAGCGCCGACGAACAGCCAGCACACCATGGCCGAAGTCTTGGCGGTGAGAAACACCGATTCGCGCAGCAAGGGAACAAGCTTCGCCTGCCGGCTGGCAAGCACCATCCAGGCGAGGAAGGCGAGCATCGATGCCTGCCCCAGCAACGGCGGCAACGGCGTGTTGACGAGCCGCGCGCGGACGAGCGCGAACCAGACGACCGAAGCCAGGAAAATGCCCCACAGCACGAGCCAGCCCGGCCACCAGCGCCTGCGCACTTCGCGCGGCTGTTCCCGCGCCATGTAGAAAGCCGCCAGCACGAAGCCGCCCAGCGCGCCGATGGCCGCTGCTTCGGAAGGCGTGGCCAGACCGAACACGATGGTTCCCAGCACGCCCAGAATCATGACCGCCAGCGGGAAGAAGGAGACGAGCAGCATGCGGAAGGTTTCCAGGTGCGCGAAGCCGGGCAGTAGCGTGCCTGCCGCGAGCACGACGGCGCCGATACCGGCGATTTTCCAGAAGACGGCCGGCGCGGGCTCGCGTTCGCCTGAAGCTGCCGTTTCGGCATCGGACGCATCGCGCGCCGGAGAATCGCCGCTAACGGATACCCTTTCCGGCATGGACAGCGGCGCCGCGGCCGCCTCGTCCCCGGCCGCGACCGGGGGTTCGGCGATACCGGGGGCCGTGGAATCCTCGCTTGTGCTGTCGAACGCCCCGACCGACACCCCCATTTCCAGCAGGCCCGAAGTATCGAACGTTTCCTGGGGCTGCGTCAGCGTGTTCCAGGCAATCCCCATGACGAGCGCGAAAACCAGGGCCGGCAGCGCAGCCGTGAAAAGCCCCCGTCCGACAACCGCGCGCGGCACGGCGGCGGCGCGCGGATCGACTAACGCGCGCACCAGCGCGGGTACGGCACGCCTCCCGTGGCGCGCCGCCACGCGCGCAAAAGCCGGCGGCAGCGCCACTGCGCGTTCCGTCTGGTCAAGCGGCGGCGCCCATTGCGGCCTCAGCCAGGCCACAGCGACGACGTAGACGACATACAGCCCGGCCAGCAACAGCCCGGGCAGGAAAGCGCCGGCGTAGAGCTGCACCACAGAAACGCCGGCAGTGGCGCCATAGACGATGAGCAGGATGGAAGGCGGAATGAGGATGCCCAGCGTGCCGCCTGCCGCGATGACACCCGCGGACAGCCGGGTGTCATAGCCCGCGCGCAGCATGGCCGGCAGCGCCAGAAGCCCCATCAGCGTGACCACCGCGCCGACGATGCCGGTGGCGGTGGCAAAGACGGCGCAGGTCGTCAGCGTGGCCACGGCGAGCGAGCCGGGAATGCGCGCGGTGGCGATGTGGATGGCGTGGAACAGCTTCCGGATCAAGTTCGCCCGCTCGACCAGATAACCCATGAACAGGAACAGCGGCACGGCGATGAGCACATCGCTCGTCATCACCCCGTAGGCACGCTGCACCGCCAGATCCAGCGTCTGCCGCACAGCGATCTCCGGATCGACCGAACGATAGGCCAGCCAGGAAAACAGCACGCCCATGCCCATCAGGGTGAAGGCGCTGGGAAAGCCCAGCATCATCGCCACCACGATCAGGCACAGCATGACGATGCCGAGGTGGCCATTTTCGAGCGCGGCCCACGGCGTGAACACGGCGATGGCCAGCAAGATCAGGCCCATCATGCCGAAGCCGAAACGTGTTCCTTGCTTCATGCCCCGTCTTTCGCTGCGCCGCCGTCATTGCCGACCATGGCCCTGAGTTCCGCCAGGTCGATTTCCTGCACGTCGCTCATGCGCGCCGGCCATGCGCCCCGGCGCAGGCAGAGCGCGCAGCGCAGGATTTCCGCCATGCCCTGCAGCAGCAGCAGGAATCCGGCTGCCGGAATCACGAACTTGAAGGGATACAGCGGCAGAGGGTCGGGGCTGAAGGTGTTTTCCCGGATCGCCAGCGATTCGCCGGCATAGCGCCAGCCGGCCCAGGTCAGCGCCAGCACGCCGGGCAGGAAAAAAACGACGTACAACGCCAGGTCGATGCCGGCCTGAGCGCGTGCGCCGAGCGAGCCATAGAGCACGTCGCCGCGCACATGCCCTTCGTGCGCGAGCGTGTAGGCGCCCGCCATCATGAACAGGATGCCGTACAGCATGATCTGCGCATCGAGTGTCCAGGGATGCGGGTGATTCAGCACATAGCGGGAAAATACCTCCCACGAAATCAGCAGGGTCAGCCCCACGATCGACCAGGCGAACAGACGCCCGATAAAGGTGGTCAGCCGATCGACGGCAAAAAGCAGGGTTTGCATGGAAACGGCCGGGAGAAAAAACGCCGGTAAAAAACGCCGGCACGCAGGCCGGCGGTTGCGCAAGAATCAGCCCCTGCTCCGGGCGAAGAAGTGGTTGTAGGCCATCTTGTAGTCGACATTGGTATCGTTCTGCCAACGCGCCGCGCGCGCGGCAAACGCCCGCATCGAATCGAGCACCCGTTTGAACGCCGGATTCTCGGCGCTCTTCTCCGCCATGATCCTGTCCCAGGCCTGCAGCTGCTTTTTCAGGATAGCGTCGGGGGTCTTGTAGAACTTCACGCCCTTCTTCGTGCTCATGTCGAGATAGTCCTTCGAATAGCGGTCGATCGCCTTCCACGACATGTCCGCCGACGCCGCCTCGATGGCGTGTTTGATGATGGCCTTGTGCTCGGCGTTGAGTCCGTCGTACTTCTTTCTGTTGAAGAGTATCTCGAACTGTTCGCTGCACTGGTGGAAACTTTGCAGCATGCAGACCTTGGCCACGTCGGGGAAACCGAGCAGATTATCGGACGAGGCATTGTTGAATTCCGCCGCGTCGAGCAGGCCGCGGTCCATCGCTGGTACGATTTCCCCGCCGGGCAGCGGATTGACCGCGGCGCCCAGATCCTTGTACAGATCGACCGCCAGCCCCACGGTGCGGAATTTCACGCCCTGCATCTGCTCGGCGCGGGTGACGGGCTTCTTGAACCAGCCAAAAGGCTGGGTCGGCATCGGGCCATAGAGCATGGAGACCACGTCCATGTTCATGCTCCTGTAGATTTCGTCCAGCAGCTCCTTGCCGCCGCCGTAGTAGTGCCAGGCCAGCACCATGTTCGGATCCATGCCGAAGGCCGGCCCCGAGCCCCACAGCGCCACCGCGGAATTCTTGCCGTACCAGTAGGCGATCACGCCGTGGCCGCCGTCCAGCGTGCCCTTGCTCACCGCATCGAGCAGATCGAAGGCTTTCACCACCGCGCCGGCCGGCAGCACCTCGATCCTGAGCTCCTTGCCCGACATGGCGTTCACCTTGCCGGCAAAGTCCACGGCGTATTCGTGGAAAATGTCCTTCGCCGGCCAGGTGCTCTGGAAGCGCAGGCTGACCGGCGCCGCGGCCTTGACGATGGCGGGAAAGCCCAGCGTCGCCGCGCCCGCCGCACCTGCCGCTGCGCCGAGGAATCTGCGCCGTCCCGGTTTCGCCTCGCTGACACGGGGTGTCCTGCCGGATGTCTTGTCATCGTTTCTGCTCATGTCCGCCTCCTTGGGGGGTCGGGATAACCCGGACGGAAAACTAACACCAGCGCCGCCTGCGTGCATCCACAAATCGATTATTTACTAATATTACCGGCCTCCGCGCAGCTGTTCCGCCGCCCGCCGCGAGTGTCCGCCGCCGCGCCTGCCGGAAACCCCGCCATAATGTCGGCACAAGGAGGATTCATGGCCCGATTCGAGCGTGCCCACCCGCGCGCCCTGCTCACCACGCTTTTGCGCGAAACTGCCGCCGAGGTTCTGGCGTTCGACGCCGACACGCTCGCCATCGTCGATGCCAGTACCACCGCCGCGCGCAATCTGGGTTATCCGCAAGCCATGCTGCGCCGGATGCGGCTGCCGGACTGCCTGCCGCCAGCCGATGCAGCGCGCCTCGCCCAGGCGCTGGCCGGGCTGCGCGACGGGCGCCCGAAACGCATCCCCTTCCCTGCGCAGTGCCGGCGCCGGGACGGCAGCCTCTATCCCGTCGCGGCAAAACTCGTGCGCCTCGCGGCCGATTCGACGCACTGCGTCTGGCTGGCCGGCGAAACTGGCAATGCCGCGCTTCCCGCCCCTCTAGCGGTCGATCTCTCCGCCGTCTTCGCCCATCTGCCCGGCATGGCCTACCAGGTATTGCAGCGCGCCGACGGCAGCGTGATCCTGCCCTACGTGAGCGCGCAGTCGTCACAGCTTCTCGGACTGAAGGCGACGGCCCTGCGCACGCGGCCGGAGCGCTTCGTCGATCTCATCCTCGACGCGGACCGGTCTGATTACCTGGCACGGCTGGCCGAGGCCGGCGGCGTGCCGATGAGTTTCAACTGGGAAGGCCGCATCCGCGTCAAGGCCTGGAAGGACGTGAAATGGGTGAACCTGCGGGTGCGCCGGCGCGACACCCCTGACGGCACCCTGTGGGACGGTATCATGCTCAACGTCACCCGCAGCCGCGAGGCCGAAGCCGAAATCCGGCGCCAGCGCGCGCAGCTCGCCGCGCTGACGGCGCACGTCGAGACAGCGAAGGAGCAGGAACGGCTCAAGCTCGCGCGCGAAGTCCACGACGACCTCGGCGGCAACCTCGCCGCGATCAAGATCGGACTCGCCTGGCTGAGGCGCCACCTGCCCGAAGAACCGCACACGCTGGCCCGGCGCACCGCCTACCTCGACGACGTGGTCGACCAGACCATCGAGGCCACCCACCGCATCGCCGCCAGCCTCAGGCCGCCGGTGCTCGACTTCGGCATCGTCTCGGCCATCGAATGGCAGATCCGGCGCTTTGGCCACGCCACCGGCATGGCCTGCACGTTCGACGCGCCGACCGAGCCGGTTCCGCTCGACGCGGACGCGGCGATCGCGGTGTTCCGCATCGTGCAGGAAGCGCTGACCAATGTCGGCAAGCACGCGCGCGCGCGCCGGGTGAAAGTCGGCCTCGCGCTCGACGCGGGAACCCTGGTCGTGACGGTGACCGACAACGGCCAGGGCATGCGCGCCGGCAAGGCAGGAAATAACGATCACGGCTTCGGCGTGCTCGGCATGACCGAACGCGCCGCCGCCCTGGGCGGCGAGCTCGACATTGCGCCCGCGCCCCGGCGCGGCACGCGCGTGAGATTGCGGGTGCCGCTCGCGGCGAAAAAATGACGGCATAATCGCGCCATGGCCGCGCCCACTCCCACCCGCATCCTCATCGTCGACGACCACGCCATCGTCCGCGAAGGCTTGAAGCAGATCCTCGCCGACACCGACGACATCGTCGTCGGCGGCGAAGCCGAAAACTCCGGCAAGGCCCTGCAAATGGCGCGCAAGGGTTCGTGGGATCTGGTGCTGATGGACATTTCCATGCCCGACCGCAATGGCCTCGAAACCCTGGAACTGCTGAAAAAGGAACACCCCGGCCTCAAGGTGCTGATGCTCTCCATGCACCGCGAAACGCTCTACGCCGTGCGCGCCCTCAAATCCGGCGCCGCCGGCTATCTCAACAAACAGAGCGCGCCCGAACAGCTGGTCGACGCCATCCGCCTGGTCGCCTCGGGCCGCAAATACATCAGTCCCGAAGTCGCGCAGGAACTTGCCAGCACCGTCAGCGGCGAACGCCAGGCGCTGCCGCACGAAACACTCTCCAACCGCGAATACCAGACCCTGTGCCTCATCGCCTCCGGCCACACCGTCTCGACCATCGCCGACCAGTTGAAGCTCTCGGTCAAGACCATCAGCATGTACCGCGCCCGTACCCACGGTTTCCGCGCCCGTATGGCAACTGCAGATGAGGAACAACGTCGAACTAACACACTACGCGATCAAGAACAGCCTGGTGGAGTAAAGCCCGGAGACCTTGTGCGGCCGCGCCGCGCCTGATGAATTCATCCCAAATTGTCCATTA
>CAZOVQ010000074.1:0-8334 GCA_964583195.1 uncultured Thiobacillus sp. | reverse complement strand
CCCTGTTTCGAGAGCATCTGCATCACCACGTCGAGCATGGCGTTGTTGCCGCCGCCGTTTCCACCCGCGGCACTCAGTGCGCCCATCACGCTGTCCAGCAATCCCATCGCCGTCTCCCTGTTAAAAGGCTCAGCCTGGCACAGGCACGCGCGACGCACGTCTGGCACGCGCAAATTTTACGTTTGCCGGCGAGCGCCGCTTGGCCGCCATGCCTTCTCGGCACGGGGCGGTCAGCGCGCGCGCAGCGACAGCACTGACAGCGCCCGCCATTGATGCACGGTGAGCCCCAGGCCTATGAGCAGGGTGCCGCCCCAGACGCGCACGCTGACGTGTTCACCGTTTGCCGCACTGCCCAGGAACAGGGCGAGCATGGGCGTGACGAGGGTGATGAGCGCGACCCTGCCGGTTTCCATGTGCTTGATGACGTAGTAGTAGAGGGCAAAACCCAATACCGAGCCGAACACGCCGAGGTAAACGATGGCCGCGCCGGCGCGTGGCGGCACGGCGGCTGGCAGGCGGCCATCGGCATTCCATACCCATACCAGGGCGAACAGCGGCAGGGCGACGGCGAGTGCGCCGACGGTGGTGGCCAGCGGCGGGCTGTCGTCGCCGATGCGCTTCATCCACACCAGGCTGCCGGAATAGAGCACCACGGCGGCGAGCAGCGCGAGCACGCCGGCCAGCGCGTGGGCGCCGCCCAGTTCGTGGGGGTCGCCAAAGATGACGACAAGCCCCGCCAGCCCCAGCACCATGCCGGCTGTTTTGGCGGGGGTGAGGGTTTCGTCCTTGAGCCATAGCAGCGCCAGCAGGCCGGTGATGAGCGGCGACAGGCCGAACAGCACCGAGATGAGACCGGAGTGGATGTATTGCGCGCCCCAGTAGGTGAGCGTCATGGCACCGAACACGCCCAGGCCGGCGGCGGCATAGCTGGCGCGGGCGCGGCGGTGCAGCGGCAGGCCAATGCGCCAGGCGCCAAGGACGAGCGCGGCGACGGCGAGCCCGATGGCCATGCGCGCGGTCACCGCAAAGGAAAAATCGGTGCCCTGCGTGCTCCACTGGATGGCGAGCGGTGTGGTGGACCAGATGAGGATGACGCCGAGATAGGCGGCGGGAACGGACATGGCGAACTCCTGCGGTCAGCTCGTGGGCGGGTGCAAGACGGCGGGCAGCGCAAACCGGCACCCGACGCTGCGCAGAAAGCCGGAAACTTTCGAAGAGACTGGGCGGCGGGTGATGCTCATGGCGGTACTACCTGGCGAACGACAAAACAAAAAGGCCACGAACCTTTGCGGGGTCCGTGGCCTTTTCGGGGAAAGGGGATGATTCCTGGATCAGCTTTCCTCGGGCCCGGACGCGCCTGCGCGCAGCCACTTGATGAGCGGCAGTCGACGAATGTTCACGGGCAGGGCGAAGCGATGAGCCATGCCTGCATTCTGGCTGGCGCACACGGACGGTGTCAACGTGCGCGGGCTAATGCGGTGTGCGATGTGGCAGGGGTGCTACGTGGGGCTGGATCGGTTCGTTAGGCAGACCGCATTCAGCGGGACTTTTCATTGACGGGGGATTCGCGATGCGCGGTAGAATTGTGTGACTAGATGTGTAAGGAGACGCACATGGCTACCAATCTCGCAATTGATCCAGAGCTCCTCAATCGCGCAGTTGAAGTGAGCGGCGAACGAACCAAGAAGGCGGTTGTGACCAAAGCCCTGCAGGAGTTCATCGCGCGCCGAGAGCAGCGGCGGGTGCTGGAACTGATGGGCAAACTGGACTGGGATGACAGCTTTGACTACAAGGCCGAGCGCACGCGTTCATGACATTTCTGGTCGATACGAGTGTCTGGTCTTTGGCGCTGCGCAGGGACGGCCCTGCCTCCGAGCCCGAAGTCAGGGTATTGCATGATGCCTTGCTGGGTGCAGACACCGTCGTGACGACGGGGCTTGTTCTGCAGGAACTGTTGCAGGGATTCGCCGGGGCGAAGGCGCATCGACTGATTGTCGAGCGGTTTGCGGCTTTGCCGCTGCTCCAACCGGCGCGCGACGATCATGTTGCCGCCGCCGAGTTGCGCAATGCCTGCCGGCGCGGAGGCGTACAGATCGGCACGGTCGATGCGTTGATCGCGCAGCTTTGCATACGGCATGACCTGACGCTGCTGACGACGGACAAGGACTTTTCTCACGCATCCCGCCACTGCGCTTTGCGGGTCTGGGCACCACAACGCGCGGGCGGCAAACGTTGAGCTGATCTATTCGTGCAGGCCTGCAACGACAGGCGTCAGCCGCGTCCCAACCCGTGCAGCTTCAACTTGCGATAGAGCGTGCGTTCGGTGATGCCGAGCGCGGCGGCGACGCGGGCGCGGTGGCCGTCGTGCGCGTCTAGCAACTGTTGCAGGTGGGCGCGTTCGAGCTCTCGCAGCGAAGCGGGCACGTTGTGCACGGCGCTTGCCGCCGGTGGCGCGGCGCTGGGCAGGCGCAGGTCGGCGGCTTGGATGAGTCCGTCGCGGCAGTGGATGGCGGCGTGCTGCAACAGGTTGCGCAGTTCGCGCACGTTGCCTGGAAAGTCGTAGGCCTGCAGGGCGGCGAGGGCGGCGGGCGCGAGACGGCAGCGCGTGCGGCCGCCAGACAGTTTCTTCAGCAGGAAGTCGGCGAGTTCGGGCAGGTCGGCAAGGCGCGCGCGCAGCGGCGGCAGTTCTACGTCGATGCCGGCGAGGCGATAGTACAGGTCCAGGCGGTAGCGGCCGGCGTCCACCTCGTCCAGGAGTTTGCGGTTGGTGGCGGAGACGACGCGCACGTCGGCGGCGAGCGTCTCGGTGCCGCCCACGCGGCGGAACTCGCCGGTTTCCAGTACGCGTAGTAGTTTGGCCTGCATCGTGAGCGGGATTTCGCCCACCTCGTCGAGAAAAAGCATGCCGCCGTCGGCGAGTTCGAACAAGCCTTTTTTCTGCCCGCCGCTGCCGGAGAACGCGCCGCGTTCGTGGCCGAAAAGTTCGCTTTCGAACAGGCTTTCCGGTACCGCGGCACAGTTGATGACGATGAAGGCGGCACCAGCACGGCTGGAGCGCGCGTGGATGAAGCGCGCCGCGAGTTCCTTGCCGACGCCCGATTCGCCGTAGAGCAGAACCGGTGCGTCGCTTGCGGCGACGCGCGCGAGATGGTCGACGCATTCCAGAAAGGCGGGCGAGCGGCCCACCATCTGCATCGCGTCGCAGACGCTGCCCGGCTCGGCTTCGAGCGGAAACATCTGCTCGCCCAGATAGCGGGTGCCGTCGGCACCGGCGAGCAGGTGGCCGCGGATGCGGGTGCGCTCGGGCGTGTTGCCATGGAAGTGCATGTGGATGACCTCGACCGCCTGCCCGTGATCGAACAGCGCACGATGCGGGCAATCCTCGCCGTTTTCGTGGCAGGGCCGGTCGGAATGATGTGACGCCGCGTGACAGGTACGGCCGACGATCTGTTCCGGGTCGATGCCGTGCGCCTCGCAGTAGCGCCGGTTGGCGGCGACGATGCGGTAGTCGCGGTCGATCACGACGAAAGGCTGGTCGTGGGTGTCGATGAGGCTTTGCAGGGCGATGTCCATGGCGCACGGTCTGTCATGATAATTTTGGATTCTGACATGACATTCTCGTCCTGTCAGCCTCGGCTTTTCCCGGGAAACCTTATTCAGCCGTGGCCGCCGACTTGGCACGTGCGTTGCTATGAACGAACCCACATGACAATACGGAGGGAAAACATGGCACATATCGTGATTCTTGGTGCGGGCGTGGGCGGCATGACCATGGCCTACGAAATGCGCGAATCGGCACGCAAGGAAGACCGGGTTACCGTCATTTCCAACCTGCCCTATTTCCAGTTCACGCCGTCCAACCCCTGGGTGGCGGTCAACTGGCGCAGCCGCGATGACGTCACGATCGACGCCGGCAAATACCTCGGCAGAAAAGGCATCGATTTCATACCGGTGGGCGCGGCGCGCGTGCATCCGCAGGAAAACCGGATCGAGCTGACGGACGGCCGCAGCATCGACTATGACTATCTCGTGATCGCTACCGGGCCCAAGCTCGCCTTTGACGAAGTGCCCGGCCTCGGGCCGGCGGGACACACCCATTCGGTGTGTCAGGTGGAGCACGCGCTGGCGTCGGGGCGTGCCTGGGAGAAATTCGTCGCGGCCCCCGGCCCCATCGTCGTCGGCGCGGTGCAAGGCGCGTCGTGCTACGGCCCCGCCTACGAATTCGCCATGATCATGGACACCGACCTCAGGCGCCGCAAGATCCGCGACCGCGTGCCGATGACCTTCGTCACCGCCGAACCCTACGTCGGCCATCTGGGTCTGGGCGGCGTCGGCGATTCCAAGGGTCTGCTCGAATCCGCTCTGCGTGAGCGCCACATCAAGTGGATCTGCAACGCCAAGGTGAGCAAGGTCGAAGCCGGCAAGATGTTCGTCGCCGAGCACAACGACCGCGGTGAGGTCATCAAGGAACATGAACTGCCCTTTGCGTATTCGATGATGCTGCCCGCATTCAAGGGCATCGACGCCGTATTCGGCATCGAGGGGCTGACCAATCCGCGCGGTTTCATCAGCATCGACGCCCACCAGCGCAACCCGACCTACAGAAACGTGTTCTCGGTCGGGGTCTGCGTCGCAATCCCTCCCGTCGAGGTCACGCCGGTGCCCACCGGCACCCCCAAGACCGGCTACATGATCGAATCCATGGTCACCGCCACCGCGCACAACATCCGCGCGCTGCTCGACGGCCGCGAACCCGAAGAGAAAGCCACCTGGAACGCGATCTGTCTCGCCGACTTCGGCGACACCGGTGCGGCCTTCGTCGCGCTGCCGCAGATTCCGCCGCGCAATGTGAACTGGTTCAAGGAAGGCAAGTGGGTGCACCTTGCCAAGGTCGCGTTCGAGAAGTACTTCATGAACAAGATGAAAAAGGGCTCCACCGAGCCGCTGTACGAGAAATACGTGCTCGGCATGCTGGGCATCAAGAAGCTCAAGTGAGACGCCGCGGCGGATTGCGCGAGGACAAACAGGTTTGAGGCAGTGAAGGCGTTGTGCAGGGCCGGGTTCCGAACTGGAATCCGGCGTTCGATTGTTGTTATACGAGGGGGCCGATATGGAACAGAACAACAGCAGGCGTGATTTCATGAAACTGGGCGGCGCGGTGCTCGCCGCCGGCGCCGCCGGCATCGCCGGCATCGCCAAACCCGGACTGGCCGGTGCGGCACCTGCGGTGTCCACCCGCATGATGGCGGCGCTGCCCAAGGCCAAGGGCCCGCGCCTGGTCGTGGTGGGCGGCGGCACTTCCGGCCTCACCATCGCCAAGTACGCCAAGAAGGAATATCCGAAGTTCGATGTGGTGCTGGTCGAGAAGCGCGACATGTATTCGTCGTGCTTCTCCAGCAACATGTGGTACTCGGGCACCGTCAACCTGGAGTTCCTCGCCGACCACAGCTTCCTGGATGCAGCGGTCAACAACGGTTACACCTATTTCAACGCGACGGTGACCGGGCTGGACCGCACCAGCCGCACCCTGGTCACCAGCGAAGGCGACATCCGCTACGATTTCCTGGTGCTGGCCCCCGGCATTTCGTACGACTTCGACAAGATCGGCGTGAAGGACGTCGAGGTGATGACCGCGCTGCGCCAGACCTACCCCGGCGGCTTCATCTCGCCGACCGAGCACGTCACCATCCACCGCAAAGTGAAGGAATTCGAGGGCGGCATCTTCGTGCAGACCGTGCCCTCCGGCAACTACCGCTGCCTGCCCGGACCCTACGAGCGCGCCTGCCTGCTCGCGTCGACCTTCAAGCAGAACAAGATCAAGGGCAAGGTGCTGGTGCTGGATGCCAACCCCGAGATCACCATCAAGAAGGAAGGCTTCCACGCGGCGTTCAACGAGCTGTACAAGGACTACATCGAATGGCTGCCGTCGAAGGCGGTCACCGGCGTGGACCTGGACAAGAAAATCATCAAGACCGAGTTCGACGAGTACAAGTTCGACGACGCGGCGGTCTACGCCAACGTGCGCGGCTCCACGTTGATCGAGCATCTGGGCCTGATGGCGCCGGCTAGCAAGAGCAACCAGAAGGAAGCCGACATCGACACGCGCTATTACAACATCGTCGGCGACCCTCACGTGTACGTCACCGGCGACTCGCGTCCGCATCCGTATTCCAAGAGCGCGAACACGTCCAACACCGAAGGCCACTACATGGCCAAGGTGTTGGCGGCGCGTGCGCAGGGCAAGGAAATTCCGTGGGTCAGCCCGCGCACCATCTGCTATTCGATGGTGAACGCGCATCCGATGGAAGCGATCAGCGTCGACGCCGGTTACGACTACAGCGCCGAGAAGGATGCGATCACCGGCTTCTCCAAGGACACCAAGACCTTCGAGAACCGCGATGCGGCCAAGGGCCAGGCCACGCTGGAGTGGGCACGCGGCATGTACCGCGACATGTTCGACGCCTGACCGCGGCCGGCATGACGAAACAGGCTGCGGCCGCAACCGCCCTTCGGGGCGGTTTTTCCTCCGGAGAATGAAAATGGATAGACGTGGATTCGTGAAGCTGTGTGCAGGCAGCGCGGCGCTCGCCATGGCCGACTGGGAGCGCATGGCGCTGGCGGCCGGTTTCGAGGCCTTCCCCGCCGCGAAGCTGACCAACAAGACCGGCATCCCGCTCAAGGGCGCGGAAATCCCCACCGGCGAGGCGCTGGTGTTTGCCTATCCGGTCGCGGGCGTGCCCTGCTTCCTGATCAATCTGGGCGACAGACCCAGCCAGGCGAACACGGCGCAGAAGAACGAGGACGGCGACTACACCTGGCAGGGCGGCGTGGGGCCCAGGGGACAGTTCGTGGCCTTCGTGGCGATATGCACGCACCAGATGAGCTATCCGCAACCCGAGGTGTCCTACCTGCGCTATGCCGCGAGCGGCAGCGAACTCGCCGGCGGCCCCGGCCGCATCGTGTGCTGCGCGCATGCAAGCGTGTTCGATCCTGCCGACGGCTCCCGGGTGGTCGGCGGCCCCGCGCCCATGCCGCTGCTGCCGGTCAGCCTCGTCTACGATCCGGTCAGCGACGAGCTGTCCGCCGACGGCATCATGGGGATGACCTTCGTCAAACGCTTCTTCAAGACCTACAAGGCGGATCTCAACGCCCGTTTCGGGCCCGGCGGCTATCGCCAGGAAGTCGGTCCCAAGACTGCCTGCATTCCGCTCGGCGAATACAGCGGCGTGGTGCCGGCCTGCTGATAGTTCGCCTCACCGTGTTCTCCTCGGCCATTCTGGCCCCCTGGGCGCCCCCGCGGCGCCCATTTTTTTGCCGGGCGTCCGGCGCCGGCCCGCTATAATCGCCAGCCTGCGCGCCCCATTCCTGCTCACGCGCGGCGAAGGACACGCCATGCTCTTGATGATCGACAACTACGACAGCTTCACCTACAACCTCGTGCAGTATTTCGGCGAACTGGGCGAAGACGTGCACGTGGTGCGAAATGACGAAATCGACCTGGCCGGGATTGCCGCGCTTGCGCCCGACCACATCGTCGTCTCGCCCGGCCCCTGCACGCCCAACGAAGCCGGTGTGTCGGTGCCGCTGATCAAGGAATTCGCCGGCAAGGTGCCCATCCTGGGTGTGTGCCTCGGCCACCAGAGCATCGGCCAGGCCTTCGGCGGCAAGATCGTCCGCGCCAAGGAACTCATGCACGGCAAGACGTCGATGGTGCACCACACCGACGTCGGCGTGTTTCATGGCCTGCCCAATCCCTTCCGCGCCACGCGCTACCACTCGCTGGTCATCGAGCGCGACACTCTGCCCGACTGCCTGGAAATCACCGCCTGGACCGACGACGGCGAGATCATGGGCGTGCGCCATAAAACGCTTGCAGTCGAAGGCGTGCAATTCCACCCCGAATCCATCCTCACTGAACACGGTCACGCCATGCTGGCGAATTTCCTGAAGGTCACGGTTCCTTCTCCCCTTAAAGGGGAGGGAGCATGACCATGCCGCACAAGGACCTGCTCGCGCTGCTGATCGAGCGCCAGGATTTGCCCCATGAGGCCATGCTGGCCGCGATGAACGCGCTGATGGCTGGCGAATGGACGCCGGCGCAGGCCGCCGGCTTCCTGGTCGCGCTGCGCATGAAAGGCGAGTCGGTGACCGAAATCGCCGCCGCCGCCGAGGTGATGCGCGCGCTCTCGACCAAGGTGCCGCTTGCGGGTGTTGCGCATCTGGTCGACACCTGCGGCACCGGCGGCGACGGCGCGCACACCTTCAACATTTCCACCGCTGCGGCTTTCGTCGCCGCCGCCTGCGGCGCGCGCGTCGCCAAGCACGGCGGGCGTT
>CAZOVQ010000073.1:0-8363 GCA_964583195.1 uncultured Thiobacillus sp. | reverse complement strand
CAGCCGCATTCGGGGTCGATGGGCGCGGGGTCGTTCTTCCAGCGCGCGTTCTTGATCCGCATTTCACCGCGCCGGGTGAAGAGGATGCCGTGGCGGGCGTTGCGCGTGGGCAGCACGCAGTCGAATTGGTCGATGCCGTGGCTCACCGCGAATACCAGATCTTTCGGCGTGCCCACCCCCATGAGATAGCGCGGCTTGTGCGCGGGCAGTTGCGGCGCGGTGTGCACGAGGATGCGCGCCATGTCGTCTTTCGGTTCGCCGACCGAGAGCCCGCCGATGGCGTAGCCGTCGAAGTCCATGGCGATCAATTCGCGCGCCGACACGTCGCGCAGGCGTTCGAACATGCCGCCTTGCACGATGCCGTACAAGGCGTTCGGGTTGTCGCCGTGGGCGGCTTTGGAGCGCGCGGCCCAGCGCAGCGAGAGCCGCATCGAATCGGCGGCGTCGGCTTCGGTGGCGGGGTAGGGCGTGCACTCGTCGAAGATCATCACGATGTCCGAACCCAGCACGCGCTGGATGTGCATCGAGGTTTCGGGCGTGAGGAAGAGCTTGTCGCCGTTGACCGGCGAGGAAAACTTCACGCCCTCCTCGGTGATCTTGCGTAATTTATCCAGGCTGAAAACCTGAAACCCGCCCGAATCGGTGAGGAGGGGTTTGTCCCAGCGCATGAACTGATGCAGGCCGCCGAAGGTTTCGATGACCTCCAAGCCGGGGCGCAGCCACAGGTGGAAGGTGTTGCCGAGCACGATTTCCGCGCCGAGTTGTTCCACTTCAACCGGCGCCATCGCCTTGACCGTGCCGTAGGTGCCCACGGGCATGAAGGCCGGGGTTTCGACCGTGCCGTGCGCGAGGTGCAAACGGCCCCGGCGGGCTGCGCCGTCGGTGGCAAGGAGGTCGAATTTCATGCGGGGGCCGCGTCCTTGTTTACACAGGTCAGGAACATCGCGTCGCCGTAGCTGAAGAAGCGGTAGCGCTCACGGATGGCGTGGGCGTAGGCCGCGCGGATGGTGTCAAAGCCGGCGAAGGCCGACACCAGCATCAAGAGCGTGGATTTCGGCAGGTGGAAGTTGGTGATGAGCGCGTCCACCGTTTTGAAGCGGTAGCCGGGGGTGATGAAGATGTCGGTCTCGTCCGAGCCCGCTTTCAGCGTGCCCGATGCGGAGGCGGCTTCGAGTGCGCGCAGGCTGGTGGTGCCGACGGCGACGACGCGCCCGCCCGCCGCGCGGGTCGCCGCCACCGCTTGCACCGTTTCCTCGGGTATCGTGTAGCGCTCGCTGTGCATTTTGTGCTCGGACACCTCTTCCACCCGCACCGGCTGGAACGTGCCCGCGCCGACGTGCAGGGTGACGCGCGCGCTGGCCACGCCCTGCGCCGCGAGCGTGGCGAGCATCGCGTCGTCGAAATGCAGCCCGGCGGTGGGCGCGGCGACCGCGCCGGGTTCGCGCGCGTACACGGTCTGGTAGCGCGCGTCGTCGGCAGCTCCCGCCGCGCGCTCGATGTAGGGCGGCAGCGGCAGCGCGCCCTGCGCGTCGAGCACGGAGAGCACCGGCGCGGAAAACGCGCAGAGATAGAGGTCGGCCTGTTTTTCGCGCACCGTGAGCGTCACGCCGTCGGAAAGATCAATTCGCGTGCCGGGCTTGGGCGACTTGCTCGCGCGGATGAAGACGAGCGCTTCGGTTTCGCCGGTCACGCGCTCGACCAGCAGCTCGACTCGCCCGCCCGTGTCCTTGTTGCCGTAAAGCCGCGCCTTGATGACGCGGGTGTCGTTCAGCACCAGCAGGTCGCCGGGGGCGAGGAGCGTGGGCAGGTCGGCGAAGCGCAGGTCGGCGAGGGCATCGGAGCGCACGCGCAACAAACGGCTCGCGCCGCGTACCTCGGGCGGGAACTGGGCGATGAGGTCGGAGGGGAGGTCAAAATCGAAATCGGCAACACGCATGGGGCGCGATTATAGCGGTCGCCTTGCCCACGCCCGCAGGCTTGGGACATAATGCGCGGCTTGCCAGCCGGCGCGTTCGCAGCCGGTATCTGTAGCCCAGGTGGCGGAATCGGTAGACGCAGCGGATTCAAAATCCGCCGCCGCAAGGTGTGGGGGTTCGAGTCCCCCCCTGGGCACCAAAGGAAACACACCGCCGAATTTCTCGGACGAGCCGAATTGAGAGGGGAGGGTTTCTGACGGTCACTGCGAATTGCCGTTTCATCATCTGGGATGGCGATTCGCCATGACCGTGAGGCCTTGAAAAAACGTCATTTTTTTCAACCTGGACACCGCAGTTGGACGCGGTCGAGGGTGCGGTTTTCTGGCTGTCCGGCAAGACACGATAAAGCGCATGGCTGCCCCCTGCAACGTAGAGCAACGCAGAGTCCGGGCGGCCAAAAAACCGTACACTCGGGCGCGTGGCGTGCTCAACCGACAGGTGAACGTGCGGCTCGGCTACGAAAAAAGCGGGCATGGCCCCAATGCTGTTAAGTGAACAGCATTGGGCATGGCCCACGTTTTTCGTTGTTTCCAGCTCCCGTGTCAGCGCAAGGACAGACGCTCGTCTAGGATTTTCGGGGTGATGAAGACGATGAGCTCGGTCTTCTGATCCTTTTTGGAGGTGCGCTTGAAGAGGTTGCCCAGCACCGGCAGGTCGCCGAAGAAGGGCACCTTGTCAGTATTGTTGAATTCCGTCTGGTCGAAAATTCCGCCCAGCACCAGGGTTTCGCCGTTGTTAACCCGCACCTGCGTCTTGATGCGGCGGGTGGCGATCGCCGGAATGTTGATGCCGATGCCGGCGCCGACGGCAGCGTTCGAGGTGTCGACTGCGTCCTTCTGCACCTCGACCGTCATCACCAGCGAATCGTTGTTGAGGATCTGCGGGTCAACCAGCAGGCACAGGAAGGCATCCTTGAAGCTGACCGTGGCAGGGTTGTTGGCCGAGCCCGGGGTGATGAAGGGAATCTGCGTGCCGTTGAGGATGACGGCGGGTTTCTGGTTCGATGTCATCACCCGCGGGTTGGAGAGAATCTTGCCTCGGTTATCCGCTTCCAGGGCCGAGAGTTCCAGGTTCAACAGGTTGCCGTTGCCCGGATTGAGGATGGACAGCGCGATCTGCCCCGCGGCCGTGCCGATGGTGCCGAGGCCGACCTGCGGGGTGACGGTCGGGGTGCCGCCGGCAGCGATGGCGTCCGATTCGCCCAGCGTGCGGCCGATGCCGACATTGGATTGCCCCGTATCCTTGGAGAAGCGGGTGCCCAGCCGGACGCCAAGCTCGCGGCTCCAGAGACTGTCGGCGATCACCACCCGAGCCTCGATCATGACCTGCCGCGCCGGCACGTCCAGGCGGGCGAGCAGTTCGCGGATTTCCTGAATCTTCTTCGCCGTGTCGGTGATGATGAGGGTGTTGGTTTTGAGCTCGTAGGTGGCGCGCCCGCGCTTGGTCAGGATTTTCTGGTCGCTTTCACTCTGGTTCTGCTGCGAGGACTGCGCCGACGCACTGGTCAGCCCCTGTGTCTGCGCCGAACAGTTGACGCTGTCGTTACCGTTGCTGCCGGTGGAATTCGAAGTGCCGGTGCCGCCGTTCAGCATGCGCTGCGCTTCGTCGGCGCGGAAATAATTGAGGGGGATGTATTCCGTGACCAGCGGCTCCAGGTCGACGACCTGATTTTTCCCTTCGAGCTCGAGTTTTTCCTTGGTCAGCAGTTCGTCCTTGGGCGCGACCCAGATGACGTTGCCGTTCGCGCGTTTGTCCAGGCCCTTGGTCTGCATGATGAGGTCGAGCGCCTGATCCCAGGGCACGTCCTTCAGGCGCAGAGTGAGGTTGCCGGTGACGGTGTCGCTGGCGACGATGTTCAGGCCGGTGAAGTCGGCGATGACCTGCAATACCGAGCGTACTTCGACGTTCTGGAAATTGAGGGACAGTTTCTCGCCGCTGTACCGGGTTTTGCCATCGGCGGTTTTTTTCTGGCCATCGACCGAGGGCTTCACTTCGACGATGAAGTTGTTGTCCGTCTGGTAGGCGGAATACTCCCAGTTGCCTTCGGGTTCGATCACCATGCGGGTGCTGTCGCCGAGCGCATAGGCCTCGACGATGCGCACGGGCGTGCCGAAATCGGCGACGTCGAGCCGGCGCTGAAGCGCCTTGGGCAGTTCGGTTCCGATGAAATCCACGACCACGCCGTTCGCCTGGCGGCGGATGTTGATGCCGGTGTGCGAATCCGAAAGTGTCGTGACGATGCGCGCCGCGCCTTCCTGGCCGCGGCGGAAATCGACGTCGCGAATGCCATGACCTGTCTTGGCAGGCGAGGCTTCGGCAAAGCGCGGCGTGACGTTGACCGGATCGGCGTGCGCGCCGGTGTCGCCGAGCGCAACCAGCAGGGTCTTGCCGTCGAGCGAGGCGTCGTATTCGACCGATTTGCTGAGGTTGAGCACCAGCCGGGTACGGGTGCCCGCCTGTACGACGTTGACGTTGACGAGCGGCCCCAGATTCGCGTCGACCGCGTTCCTGCCCAGCGCATTGCCCGTGTCGGGCAGATCGAGCGCGATGCGCGGCGGATTGCCGACGGTGAAGCCTCCGGGAATGGCGGCGAGTGGCTTTTGCAGGTTCACGCGCACCACGACCTTGCCTCCGGGCAAGAGGGCGGTTTCGACGCTCTGCACGGCGTTGCCGGTGGGCGGCGCTTCGGCAGCACGTGTCGCGAAAGGCAGCATCCCCCCCGCGAGAAGTACGAGCCCGAACACGGGGCGGATGAGTTTCTGGACGGTTTTCGGCAGTGCGTTCATGTCAGCCTCTTTGGAATTCGGTGCGTCGGTCATTCTTGCAAAATCAGGGTGCTGGTGCGATCGGACCAGTCGCCTGCGCTGTCCTGGACGATTTCGTGCAGGGTCACTTCGCTGTCGGCGATGTGTGTGACCCGGCCGAAATTCTGGCCGATGTAATTGCCGACGCGAACGTGGTAGATGGCATTGTCGGGCGTGCGGATGATCGCGTGGGTCGTGCCTTTGCGGGTCATGACGCCGACCATCTTCAGCGTTTCCAGCGAAAAGCTTTCGAGCGGCTCCTTCGGCCTTGCCAGGTCGGGTTGCAGGCCGCCACCGCCGCCGGCGGTGAGTTTCCTGGGCTTGAAGGGATCGGGCAGATCGAAGGCCGCGTAGCTGAAAGCTTCATAGGGCTTGACCTCGGGCAGGGGATCGATCTTGCCCTGCGCGTCCTTGCCGGTCTCGGTGACGAAGGTTTGCAGGTCTTCCATGCCGCTGCCGCCGCAGCCGGCCAGCGCCAGCGCGATCAATACAGTCGCCGGGCGTCTCATTTCTTCTGCTCCTTGGTTTGTTTCTTGCGGGCGATGATTTCTTCATCGTCCAGGTAACGATAGGTCTTGACGATGCCGTCCATGTTGAGGGTGCCGTCCTTGTCCGGCTCCATGGCGATGTTCTGCAGCGTGACGATGCGGGACAGCTTGGCCACGTCGCTGACGAAGGCGGCAATGTCGTGATACGCGCCGGTCACTTTCACGTGGATAGGGGTTTCGGCGTAAAACTCGGACACGACCTCGGTTTCAGGCTTGAACAGGTCGAATTGCAGGCCGCGGCCGAGACCGGCCTGGTTGACGTCGGTTATCAGGGCGTCCATTTCCTGCTTGTTCGGCAGCTGTTTCAGCAAGGCGCCGAAAGCCTGGTCGATATCGGCCAGTTGTTTCTTGTAGGCGTCCAGGTTGACGGCCTGCATTTTTTTCGTGGTGAACACGCCGCGCAACTCGGTTTCCTTCTGCCGGGCGGCATCGACCGACTCCATGCCACCGCGCCAGTCGAACCACCAGCCGGCGCCGACGATCAGCGCGAACAGCAGGGCCAGCGCCGCCAGTTTGGTCGGCATTGGCCAATCGGCGGCCGTTTTCAGGTCGAGTTTGTTGAGTTCGTCGAGCGTCATGCCTTGCCCCCTTTGCCGTCGCCCTCTTCCGCTTGCTGGCGGCTCTGCTTGACGGTCAGAACGAATTCGTTCGCGCGCAGCTTGTTCACCGTGGCCGCCTTGATTTCGACCAGAGCGGTCGCTTCGAACCAGGGCGAATCGTCAAGATTGCGCATCAGCGTGGATACGCGCGCGCTCGACTGGGTATACCCGGAAAGCGTGATGACATCGCCCGACTGCCTGAATGACTTGAGATACAGTCCGTCGGGCAACAGGCGGATCATCTGGTCGAACAGGTGCACCACCTCGGCGCGGTTGGATTGCAAGGTTTCGACAACCTGCTTGCGCTCCAGCAGTGCCTGGGTCTGTTCCTTGATTTTCCTGATCTCGCCGATTTCCTTGTCGAGTTTGGCGATTTCCTGTTCCAGGAAGGCGTTGCGCGCATCCTGTCGGGACTGGCGCGCGGCGATCAGGCTGTGGCCGAGCAAGACGACGAGTACGCTGGCCGCGACGGCGATCCCGAGCAGTGCAGTGAACTGACGGCGACGCGCGGCACGCGCGATCTCGCGATGGGGGAGGAGGTTGATGCGGATCATTGGGGGTCGAACCTCCGCATGGCCAGGCCACAGGCGACGAACAGCGAGGGTGCGTCGGCGGTCAGCGTCTGCGGCCGGATTTTCGCGCCCACCGCCATGTTGGCGAAAGGATTGACGATCAACGTCGGAGTACCGGTCCGTTGCCCAACGATTTCGTCGATGCCGGGAATCATGGCGCCGCCGCCCGCAAGCAGTATCTGGTCGACTTTCCGGTATTGCGTGGACGTGGTGAAGAGCTGGATCGCACGGCCGATTTCCATCGCCAGCGTCTCGCTGTAGGGCTGGAGCACTTCCATGTCGTAGCTTTCGGGCAGGGTGCCCTTGCGCTTGGCGTTTTCGGCTTCCTCGCCCGTCATGCCGTAGCGGCGCGAGATTTCGTTGTTGAGCTGGTTGCCGCCGAAGCCATGCTCGCGCAGATACACCGAGTCATTGTCATGCAAAATGTTGATGTGCATGTTCTGGGCGCCGACGTCGATGATCGCAACGGTCTGCCCGGCGCCGCTCGCCGGCAGCAGATGGGCGATCTGTTCGTAGGCGGTTTGCGTGGCGTAGGATTCGACGTCCATGATGAGCGCCTTGAGCCCGGCCGCCTCGACCGCGGCGACCCGGTCCTCGACTTTTTCCTTGCGCGCGGCGGCAAGCAGAATCTGCACGTCGTCGGGGCTGCCGGGCGAAGGCCCGAGCACCTGGAAGTCGAGGTTGACCTCGTCCAGCGAGAAGGGAATGACCTGGTTGGCCTCGGTCTCGACCTGGTTTTCCAAGTCGACGCCCTTGAGACTGGCCGGCGCCAATATCTTCTTGGTGATGACGGCCGATGCAGGCAGGGCCAGCGCCACGTTCCTGACGCGCGTGCCGAGATTCCTCCAGGCATTGCGCAAGGCCTCGGCCACCTGGTCGAGATTGGCGATATTGCCGTCGGTCACCGCATCCTTGGGCAGCGGCTCGATCGCGTAGCGCTCCACCCGCATCATGCCCTTGCCGGTCTCGGACAATTCCACCAGCTTGACCGCAGTCGTGCTGATGTCCAGTCCGATGATCGGCACCCCCCTGGCGGACAGCCAGTTCAGATCGATGTTAAAGTGCAAGGATTTTCCTTTACGCTTCTGTGAGTTGGCGCTTTTTCTTGTATGGTTTTTTAGATGCTAGCAACAACTCACGGTTTTTAACAGTTTTTTTCCACACGTCATTCGATACCTGGCCACTTGTGTTCATTTTCCAACAGCACTAACGCCTATAATCTCGCGAAACTTTAGGCATCGAATCGAAGGAAGCGGATGTTTTCCAAATGGTGGCACTACGCGCTGGCGCTCCTGTTCAGTCTGGGCGTGGCCGCTGCGGCGCTGGCTGCGATGGCCGCCGCGCTCATTTACCCCAAGCTGCCACCGCTGGAAACACTGACCGACTACCGGCCCAAGCTGCCCTTGCGCGTCTATACCGCCGACGGCGCGCTGATCGGCGAATTCGGCGAGGAACGGCGCGCTTTCGTCGCCATCGGCGAGGTGCCGAAAACCATGAAGCAGGCGATCATCGCCGCCGAGGACGAACGTTTCTACAGTCACGGCGGCGTCGATACGCTGGGCATCCTGCGTGCCGCCGGCTCGAATCTCCTGTCGGGCGGCGCGCGCGAGGGCGCCTCCACCATCACCATGCAGGTCGCGCGCAATTTCTTTCTCTCGAACGAAAAAACGTTCACCCGCAAACTGTCCGAGGCGATGCTGGCGATGAAGATCGAGCACACGCTGTCCAAGGACAAGATACTCGAGCTGTACATCAACCAGATCTATCTGGGGCAGCGCGCCTATGGCTTCGAGGCGGCAGCGCGCACTTACTTCGGCAAACCCATGCGCGAACTGACCCTGGCCGAATTCGCCATGCTCGCGGG
>CAZOVQ010000072.1:0-8411 GCA_964583195.1 uncultured Thiobacillus sp. | reverse complement strand
CGTGGTGGATCGCGGTTTTCACAGGCTGGGATTGCACGGCGGCGTCGCGCTGCCCTTCCTCATGGGGCTGGGCTGCAACGTGCCTGCACTCGCCGCAACCGCCGCAGTCACGCGCGGGCGCGACCGCACCGTGGCGGCGCTGCTCATCACCTTCTTGCCGTGTTCAGCGCGCACCGCCATCCTGCTCGCAGTGGGCGGCAAGTACCTCGGCGGCTTCGGCGTCTTCGCGCTGTTCATGCTGGTGCCCGTGGTTGTCAGCCTGGTCGGCAAGTTGCTTAAGCGGCGCTATCCCGAGACCACGCCGGGCATGATCCAGGAAATCCCAGACTACGCCGTGCCCGGCTCGCGCGCACTGCTGGCGAGGACCTGGGACGGCACACGCGACATCGTCGTCATTGTGCTGCCGCTGCTGGTGGCAGGCAGCGTGATTCTGGCGCTGCTCGATTTCTACGGCGCGGATGCCTGGATCAACCTCGCGCTTACACCGGTCACCCACTGGTGGCTCGGCCTGCCCGCGGCGCTTGGCGTGCCCATCCTGTTTGGTGTGCTGCGCAAGGAACTGTCGCTGCTGATGATCTTCCAGGCGCTTGGCACACAGGAACTGACCGGCGTGATGGACGCAGCGCAGATCGCCACTTTCCTCGTCTTCCTCACCTTCTATGTACCCTGCGTGTCCACCTTCGCCATGATGCTGAAATTGCTGGGTCGGCGCGACGCGCTGTATTCTGTGGCCTTGTCCGTCGGCGTGGCGCTCGTCATCGCGGCGGCGGTACGCTGGCCGCTGGAACTGCTCGCGCTGGCTTGACCCGCGTCAAGGCCGGGCGGGAGGGGCCGGCGCACAATGGCCGCACCCACCCTCGTCGGAGACAGTCATGAGCTTGCAAAGCCTTTTCCAGAAAAGCGAAAACAGCGCGGTCGCCGCCATCGTGGCGATCTTCATCGTGCTGCATTTCGGCCTGCTGTATCTCTTCACCCACGTCTGAGCCGTGTCGCTGTACGCCATCGAACAACCCGCGCCCGCGCGGCGGCTGGGCTGGGCACCGTTCGGACTGGGCTTCCGTCCGCTGTTCCTCGGGGCGGGCGTTCACGCAGTGCTGCTGATGGCCCTGTGGCTGCTGACACTGACGGGGCATTTCGCGCCGCCGGTCGCATACGCTGCGCCGCTGTGGCACGCGCATGAAATGCTGTTCGGTTTTGCCGCTGCGGTGATCGCCGGTTTCCTGCTCACCGCCGTACAGAACTGGACCTCGATCCCGATGACGCGCGGCGCGCCGCTGGCCGCCCTGTTCGCGCTCTGGCTCGCGGGCCGGCTCGCTTTCCTGCTGCCCGGTGTGCCGCCGCTGTTGGCGGCGGTTGTCGATCTCGCCTTCCTGCCGCTCGTCGGCGTGCTGGTCGTGCGCCCCATCCTCAAGACCACGCAACTGCGAAATGCCCCGTTCCCGCTCATGCTGCTGGGCCTGACCGCGGCCAACGCCCTGATGCACGCCGGGTTTGCCGGGCTGACGCAGCATACGGCACACGCCGGGCTGGTGCTGGGCCTCATGCTCGTCGTGCTGATGATGGTGGCGATGGGCGGGCGGGTGATTCCCTACTTCACCGACAATCGCGTAGAGAGCCGCGCGCGCCGCTGGCCGCTGGTCGAGTGGCTGGCGCCGTTGTCCACCCTGGCGGTGGCCATCGTCTGGCTGGCGGCGCCCGAAGGCATGCTGCTGGCAGCCGTCGCCGGCGTGGCCGCGCTCGTCAACGGCCTGCGCCTGGCCGGCTGGCAGAACCGCCGCCTGTGGGCGGTGCCGCTATTGTGGGTACTGCACCTGGGCTACGGCTGGATCGTCGCGGGTTTCGCGCTGCTCGCGTTCGCCGCCGCCGGCGCGCTGTCGCAGACACTCGCCGTGCATGCCTTCACCGTCGGCGCCATGGGTGGGCTGATCCTCGGCATGATGGCGCGCGTCTCGCTCGGCCACACCGGCCGCCGCCTCGAAGCCGCGAACGTCATGGCCTGGGCCTTCGCCGTGCTCAACCTCGCCGCGCTCGTCCGCGTCGGTCTGCCGCTCGTCGTGCCGGCCGCCACGCCGCTGGCCTGGCACCTGTCCGGTGGCCTGTGGATCGCCGCCTATCTCGTCTTCGTCATCGTCTACACACCGGTGCTGCTGCGTGCGCGGGTGGATGGCAAGCCGGGCTAAGCGCGGGTTCGATGCCATAGGCATCGGGGAACCCACGCGCGGCGGGCAGGGCCCGGGTTCCCCCGGATGGCCACGCCGAACCTGAAAGCATCAGTCCGAATCGCGGCAATTCATCCTGCGCCTTGGCGCGTGAGCCCCATTGGAAATGGACGCCCGCGTGAGGGCGTCATTTTGTGGCACGCCTTGCGCTGCCGGACAGAGGCGCCGTGGCAATCATTGACGGCCCGCGACAGGCAGGTGAGGGCGAGTCCATGCGCCAGGGTGGGGTTCGGCAGGATACGCGCCGGGGCGAGGGCGGTTTCCCACGACAGACGCGGGGCGGGCGTGATATCCTAGAAGGCTGATTTTTGTCGTTTTTTGTTCGTTTATTCATCAGTCTGGAGCAACTCATGGCCGTTCAGCGCACTTTTTCCATCATCAAGCCCGACGCCGTCAAAAAGAACGTGACCGGCAAAATCGTCAGTCGTTTCGAGTCGAACGGTCTGAAGATCGTCGCTTCCCGGATGAAGCATCTGTCGCGTCAGGAAGCCGAAGGTTTTTATGCCGTGCATAAGGATCGCCCCTTCTTCAAGGATCTGGTCGAGTTCATGATTTCCGGCCCGGTTGTGCTGCAGGTGCTCGAAGGCGAGGACGCCATCGCGAAGAATCGCGCACTGATGGGCGCCACCGACCCGAAGAAGGCCGATCCCGGCACCATCCGTGCCGACTTTGCCGAGAGCATCGACGCCAATGCGGTGCATGGCTCCGATGCACCGGAAACCGCGGCGGTCGAGATCGCCTATTTCTTCCCCGCCTGCGAAGTCTACGCAGGCCGCTGATCGCCCGGCGATGCCGCTGAATCTGCTCGATTTCGGCCTCGAAGGCCTGACCGCCCGGTTCGTGGAACTCGGCGAGAAGCCCTTTCGCGCCCGTCAGGTGCACCGTTGGATACACCAGTCGGGGGTGGCCGACTTCGCTCGGATGAGCGACATCGCCCGATCACTGCGTGACAGGCTCGCGGAGGAGGCCGAAGTCCGCGCACCCGCAATCGGGCTCGCGCACGTCTCCGCCGACGGCACGCGCAAGTGGCTGTTCGACGTGGGCCCCACCGGCGAAAGCAACGACCCGGATCGGGCGCGGCGCAACGGCATCGAGACGGTTTTCATCCCCGAGGACGACCGCGGTACCTTGTGCATATCGTCGCAGGTCGGTTGCGCGCTTGAATGCACTTTCTGCTCGACCGGACGGCAGGGCTTCAATCGCAACCTCACGGTTGCCGAGATCGTCGGCCAGCTGTGGGTGGCGCAGCACAGCCTGAAAACCGTGCCCAACCGGACCAGCGGCGCAATCGATCCGCGCCCGGTGTCGAACGTGGTGATGATGGGCATGGGGGAACCGCTGGCGAATTTCGAGAACGTGGCGACAGCGCTCGACGTGATGCTGGACGATCATGCCTACGGCCTGTCGCGCCGCCGCGTTACGGTTTCGACTTCCGGCATCGTGCCGGCGATGGACCGGCTCGCCGAACGCTGCCCGGTGGCGCTCGCAGTAAGCCTGCACGCGCCCAGTGACGCACTGCGCGACCAACTGGTGCCGATCAACCGCAAATATCCGCTGGCCGAACTGATGGCGGCGTGCCGCCGTTATCTGGTGCATGCGCCGCGCGATTTCATCACTTTCGAGTACGTGCTTCTGGCTGGCGTGAACGATACACCCGTGCACGCGAGGCAGCTCGTTGAACTCGTGCACGAGGTGCCATGCAAGTTCAACCTGATCCCCTTCAATCCATTCCCCGGTTCCGGCTACGACAAGCCGCGTGCCGACGCGCAGCGGGCGTTCCGTGAAATCCTCCAGGACGCCGGCCTCGTCGTGACGACGCGCAGGACGCGCGGCGACGACATCGACGCGGCCTGCGGCCAGCTGGCCGGCAGCGTCGCCGACAGGAGCGGACGGGTACTGAAACGCATGCATAGGGAGGCGGCATGAACAGGATGGCGACCGGCCGGGCTTGCCGTGACGCGCCCGCTCACGGCGGAAAGTGCGGCTGCGCGAAGCGGGCGGGCTTGCTGGCGGCACTGCTGCTGGCCGGCTGCGCGGCACAACCGGGCGGCGGCTCCGGCGTTGCCGCCAGCGGCGCACCCGAAAGCGAAGCCCGCCAGCGCGCGACCACCTTCACGGAGCTGGCGTTGGCCTACTATTCGCGCGCGCAATACAAGGTCGCACTGCAGGAGCTGCGTAAGGCCATCACCGTCGACAGCCGTTTCGGCCCGGCCTACAACGTCTACGGCCTCATCTATATGGAACTGGCCGAGGATGGGCTGGCCGCCGAGAATTTCCTGCGGGCGATCGAACTCGATCGCGCCGATTCCGAGGCGCACAACAACTACGGCTGGTTCCTTTGCTCGCGCGGCCGCTACGACGAAGGGCTGGAACAGTTCGCCGCCGCGCTGCGCAATCCGCTGTACGCGCAGCCCGAGGTGGCAATGGCCAATGCCGGACGCTGCGCGGAAAAGAAAGGCGACCTGGCTCTGGCCGACGCGAATTTCGCCAAATCCCTGAAATTGCAGCCCGACAACGCCGCAAGCCTGCTGGGCCTGGCGGCGCTGCGCTTCCGCCAAGGGCGGCTTCCCGAGGCACAGCAACTGCTGGCGCGGCACGACGCCCTGTCGCCGCCCTCCGCCGCCAGTCTGTGGCTGGCCGTTCGCGTCGAGCACGCGCTCGGCGACCGCACCCAGGCAGCGGCCTACGGCCTGCAACTGCGCAAGCGTTTTCCCGATTCCGACGAAACGCGCCGGCTGCTGTCCGGACAGTACGAATGAGCGAGGCGCTGACGGCATCGGTCGGAGACATCCTTCGCGAGGCGCGCGAGGCACAGGGGCTGTCGGTCGAAGACGCGGCCAACCGGCTGCGCCTGATGCATCGGCAGATCATGGCGATGGAAACGGGAAACGTCGAAAGCCTGGGTCAGCCGGTCTTCGCGCGCGGATTCGTGCGCAATTACGCCCGTCTCCTGGGACTCGACCCCGAGCCGCTGCTCGCGCGCATGGCCGGCGCGCCCAGCGACGCGATGCCGGTCTGCCGCGAAGCGCCGGCGCCCGGCGGCCACTGGCTGACAGCGCCCTGGCTGATCCTGCTGGCATTGGCGGCGCTGCTGCTGACCGCAGTGCCGGTCGGACTGTACTGGTGGCTCAACAGCGACGGCGACGCGGACGCGCCGCCGCGCGTCGCGCCGTCGGCTCCCGGCGCGGATGCCGCACCCGCTCCGGCCGCACCCGCTCCGGCCGCACCCGCTCCGGCCGCACCCGACTTGCCCCCGACCCCAGCACAGCCGGAAGCCAGCGTTCTGCGACTCGACTTCGGCGTGGAATCCTGGGTCGAGATCAAGGACGCGAGTGGCCGCATGCTGATGCGCCAGCTCAATCTGCCGGACACCCACGCCGAAATCAGGGGCCGCCCGCCTTTCGACATCGTCATCGGCAACGCAGCCGGGGTGCGTCTCCAGTACAACGATCGGCCCATCGATCTTGCGCCCTACATCGACCTGATGGTGGCGCGTTTCACGCTGGAAGAATAGCGTTTCGACGGCGAGCAACCCGAGAGTATCCATGTCCCAGATCCTCAGACGAAGCACCCGTCAAGCAAGAGTCGGCCCGGTAAGGGTCGGCGGGGGGGCGCCCGTGGTCGTGCAATCCATGACCAACACCGATACCGCCGACGTCACCGCCACCACGCAACAGGTGCAGGCGCTGGCCGGAGCCGGCTCCGAACTGGTGCGGCTCACGGTCGACACGCTTGAAGCCGCCGCGGCGGTGCCGCGCATCCGCGAGCGGCTCGATGCGCTCGGCTGCCGCGTGCCGCTGGTCGGCGATTTTCATTTCAACGGCCACAAGCTCCTGACCCAGGTGCCCGAGTGCGCCGAGGCGCTGGCGAAATACCGCATCAACCCTGGCAATGTCGGCCGCGGCGCGAAGCGCGACGAACAGTTCGCGGTGCTGATCGAGACGGCATGCCGCCACGACAAGCCAGTGCGCATCGGCGTCAACTGGGGCAGTCTCGACCAGGCGATCGTGGCGCGGATGATGGACGAGAATGCGCGCCGTGTGCGGCCGGAGCAGGCTGACGGGGTGATGCGGCGCGCGATGGTCGCCTCAGCGCTGGAGTCGGCGAAAAAGGCCGAAGAAATCGGGCTGGGGGGAGACCGGATCGTTCTTTCGTGCAAGATGAGCCGGGTGCAGGATCTGATAGCCGTGTATCGTGACCTCGCGGCGCAATGCGATTACCCGCTGCATCTCGGGCTGACCGAGGCCGGCATGGGCAGCAGGGGCATCGTCGCCTCGACCGCCGCGCTGGCGGTGCTGCTGCAAGAAGGCATCGGCGACACGATACGCGTTTCGCTCACACCCGAGCCTGGAGGAGACCGTACCCTGGAAGTGCGCGTCGCGCAGGAAATCCTGCAATCGCTGGGGCTGCGCGCCTTCACGCCGCAGGTCGCCGCCTGCCCCGGCTGCGGCCGCACCACCTCGACCGTGTTCCAGGAACTGGCGCAGGATATCGAGTCCTATCTGCGCAGACAGATGCCGGTCTGGCGAAGCCGACATCCCGGTGTCGAATCGATGCAGGTCGCGGTAATGGGCTGCGTCGTCAACGGCCCGGGTGAATCCCGGCACGCCAACATCGGCATTTCGCTGCCGGGCACCGGCGAAGTGCCGGTGGCGCCGGTGTACGTCGACGGCGAGAAAAGCGTGACCCTGAAGGGCGAGCGCATCGCCGAGGAATTCCAGGCCATCGTCGAGGCGTATGTACGCAGTCATTATCCTGGATAATCCGGGATTGCGGTGCCGGCGGTTGAACCATGAACCGCCGAGCCATCGGGACACGGGAAAAAAGGCATCTCCCGGGATGCGCGCTGCGCCGCCGGGGTGAGATTTTTCAGATGAGCGACAACAATATTCAATCCGTGCGCGGCATGAACGACGCGCTTCCCGATGTGGCGGAGCGCTGGCAGGCGTTCGAGGCCATCGTGCGCGACTGGCTGCGCCGCTACGGCTACCGCGAGCTGCGCACGCCGATTCTCGAACACACGGGTCTGTTCAAACGCGCCATCGGCGAGGTGACCGACATCGTCGAGAAGGAAATGTACACCTTTGTCGACGAACTGAACGGAGAATCGCTGGCGCTGCGCCCCGAGGGCACGGCCAGCGCGGTGCGCGCCGCGATCCAGCACAATCTTCTGTACGACGGCGGCAAGCGCCTGTGGTACAGCGGCCCGATGTTCCGTCACGAGCGCCCGCAGAAAGGCCGTTACCGGCAGTTTCATCAGGTCGGGGTCGAGGCGCTGGGCTTTGCCGGCCCCGACGTCGACGCCGAGCTCATCGTCATGTGCGCCGATCTGTGGCGGATGCTCGGCATCGCGCCGACGCTACAGCTCAACACACTGGGCGACCACGAGGCGCGGCAGCGGCACCGGACGAAGCTCATCGCCCACTATGAAGCACATGCCGACCGGCTCGACGAAGACGCCCGGCGGCGTTTGCACAGCAACCCGCTGCGCATCCTCGACAGCAAGAACCCGGCGATGGCGGAAATCAACGCGGCGGCGCCGCGGCTGATCGACGAACTCGGCGACGAAGCGCGCACGCATTTCGACGTGCTCCAGGCGCTGCTCACCGCCAACGGCATCGCTTATGAAATCAATCCGCGTCTGGTGCGCGGACTCGATTACTACAACCGCACCGTATTCGAATGGACGACCGACCTGCTCGGCGCGCAAGGCACGGTGTGTGCGGGCGGGCGCTATGACGGGCTGGTCGGGCAGCTCGGCGGCAAGCCGGCGCCGGCGGCCGGCTTCGCGATGGGTGTCGAGCGGCTGCTCGCGCTGCGCGAGGCAGCCGGTGCCGCACCGGCGGTGCCGTCGCCGGATGCATACATCGTCCATGCCGGCGAGGCTGCGCAAGTCTTTGCCTGGCAGGCCGCCGCTGCCTTGCGCGACGTGGGGCTGGCGACCATCCTGCACTGCGGCGGCGGCAGCTTCAAGTCGCAAATGAAAAAGGCCGACGCCAGCCATGCGCGCTTTGCCGTCATCATCGGCGACGACGAAGCGGCAGCCGGGCAGGTCACGCTCAAACCGCTGCGCGATGCGTCGGCGCAAATACGCGCCGGCCTCGCGCAGGCAATCGAACTTCTGGAGAAGACATAGCTCATGGCAACTTACGATCTCGACGAACAGGAACGGCTGGACGAATTCAAGGCCTG